>CAZVSW010000011.1:0-17783 GCA_964630005.1 uncultured Ruminococcus sp.
TGCGACCTGTCCGTTATAGCTCGCCATGGCGAGAGAATATAGAAAGCTGTTGGTCGCACGTTCATCGACAGTTTCCAGCTTTTCGATGCTGATTCCGCTCTTTTCGGCCGATTTAATGATGAGCTCCTTATCATAGCACTTGACGCCCATAAGCTCAGCTACTTTTCTGGCTATTTCGCCGCCTCCGCTGCCAAACATTCTGCCAACCGTCACAATACAATCTTTCATAAATAAGCTCCTTTCGAAAAGTAAATAATTTTTGTCAAGCAACAGCTCACTCATTTACTTACATATAATATTAACATATTTTTTCGCCAATGTCAATGATTTTTATACATGCTGTCAGGCAGGAGCGCCATGCCGCAGTATTTTGACTTGCGCAAAAAAACAGATAAAAAGTTTCAAGAACCCTATTGACAATCGTATGACTGCGTGATATAATCGTTTTTGCAGAAAGGATGATGACAATGCTAACCATTACAAATCTATCAAAAACCTACGGCGGCACAAAAAAGGCTGTCGATAACCTCACTCTCACTGTTGATACAGGCGATATCTACGGTTTCATCGGTCACAACGGGGCCGGCAAGACCACTACTATCAAATCAATAACCGGTATCATTCCATTTGACGAAGGGAGCGTTATTTTCGACGGCGTATCACTTATTGAAAATCCGCTGAAATACAAAAGTATGCTCGCCTATATCCCCGATAACCCCGATATGTACGAATCGATGACCGGAATCAAGTATATCAACTTTATTTCCGATATGTTCGAAGTTCCATCCGAAAAGCGCAGCGCAAACATCAAGAAATATGCCGATGCGCTCGAATTGACCGATGCGCTCGGCTCGCAGATATCCTCATACTCACACGGCATGAAACAAAAGCTCGCGATAATTGCCGCTTTGGTGCACGAACCCAAGCTTATCGTCATGGACGAACCTTTTGTGGGTCTCGATCCTAAGGCTTCTCACCTTCTCAAAGGATTTATGCGCGAAATATGTGAAAACGGCGGATCGATCTTCTTTTCCACACATGTGCTCGAGGTTGCAGAAAAGCTTTGCAACAAGATCGCGATAATAAAGGACGGAACGATCATTCGCAGCGGTAGAACAGACGAAGTGCGCGGCGACAGCTCGCTCGAAGATCTGTTCCTTGAACTCACTGAATGAGGAGGCACATAAAATGAAAAAGCTTTGGGCTTTAACACGCGCTTCCCTTTCGGGCGTACTATTCGCTAACAACCGGCGCACTAAAAAGAATGCCGGAATGATTTTGCTTTACGCCTTTCTTGGAATATATTTAGCCGGTTTTTCCGGGCTGATCACCGCCGGATTGTATTATTCACTTTATGAAATGGGCTTGCAAACGCTCATACCCGTGTTGTTTTTCATGAGCGCAAGCATTCTTACGCTTATAAACGCGATATTCAGCGGAAGCGGATTCCTATACCAGCCAAAGGATCTGCACATGCTGTTTTCGCTTCCGGTCTCACACGCCACGGTGATGATATCAAAGTTCCTGTCGATGTATCTTTACAGCTTTACAATTGCCGCAATGTTTACGCTCCCGTCAGGAATCGTGTATCTCGTACTTGACGGCGGAGGTGTTCTGAGCTATATCGGTTTACTTGTTTCAACGCTGTTCCTGCCCCTTATTCCACTTGCGATAGGATGTGTTCTCGCATATTTCGTGGGACTGTTCACCCGCAAGCTAAAGCACAAGAACGTTTTCAGCATTATCATCGGCGTTATTGCGTTAGCCGCACTGTTGATGTTGTCGCAAAACGGCGACCAGATATTGCTTTATCTTCAGGCAAACGGCGGTTCGATGTATGACGCCCTTATGAAGTGGTATTTCCCCGCCGCTATAGCAGCGGAATCAATTGGCGGAAACATTCTCTATATGCTGTTGTTTATACTGATCAATATTGCTCCTTTTGCGGTTATCTTCCCTGTCATGAGCCGCAGATACGCCTCGATCGTCGCGGGATATAACCAGACGACAAAGACGGAAAAATATGTATATTCCTCATCGGAGCGCGGTACAAAGTTTGCGGCCTGCTTCAAAAAAGAGCTGTCGCGCGTGACTTCATCGGCAAACTATTTTATGAATTCATGCTCAGGAATGCTGATGATGCTGGTGCTGGGCGTAATGATCATCTCCAGCGACAAACTCGCAGTAGTACGTGAGAGTTCTCCCGAAATGATTGCAAATATTGTAACAATGCTGGCGATCTTCGCCTGCACCATGACGTCGACCACCACCTGTGCTATCTCCATTGAAGGAAAAGCGCTTTGGATATACAAAACAGCTCCCGTTGACACACTCACGATTTTTAACGCGAAGCTTGCTGTAAACATTCTGCTGAACACACCGATCACCGTGATATTCATGATCGTGATGGCTGTTACCTCGCACTTCGGTGTTTTTGACGCTCTGTTTGCGGTACTGCTTCCCGTTGTCTGCGTTATATATGCATCCCTCATCGGTCTTATAATCGATCTTGCAAAGCCCAAGCTTAATTGGACGAACGAGATCCAGGTCATAAAGCAATCCGGAAATGTTCTGATCATGATGCTCGAGGGCGTTGGGTTCACGATTCTTATGGCTCTCGCGCTGATCCTTCCCGTAGCGGCATTCGGTGCACCATTTGCACTGGCAGCCGGCATATGCACGGTGATCATGTGCGCAGTGTGCGCAATACTCTACAACACACTGAAGAATTGGGGAGTCAGGAAGTTCAACCAACTGTAAGAAGAATTGGGGAGTCAGGAAGTTCAACCAACTGTAAGAAGAATTTCAAAATATACCGCTTCCTATATAATCAATAAAACGGTGCAACAACAGTAAAACTGCTAAAAAGCTATCAGGCTGTTGCTGCACCGTTCAATTATATTCACTATCAATACCAAGCTGTAACAGCTTATGTTCTGAAAGCAATACTGCGTTCAGACAATATCAGATATCATCAGTACAATTCTATCGGCGGATCGATGTCTATCCCCTATTCCGAACCTATGTCCTATTCCGATCATTTAGCTTTGTCAAAAGTCAAAGTGCAATTCAACTCAGGCAAATCAAAAAGACGATAGAGCTTTAAGCTCTATCGTCTTTTGTTTAGCTATAAAATTCAGATAAGATTAATTATCTAACCTTACGAGCAACTACTACGCCGGCAGCAGCGATAACGCCGAGAAGTGCGATAGCAGCAATACCAAGGTCGCCAGTTCCGGGAGAAACGGGCTCAGAAGAGGGTTCAACAGAAGGCTCTACAGAGGGCTCAACGGAAGGCTCTTCGGAAGGTTCAACAGAGGGTTCTTCGGAAGGATCTTCAGAAGGTTCTTCAACAGAAGCAGCAACAAGCTTAACAGCGTAGTTGGAATCCCAAGCCTTATAAGGAGCTATGCATTCATCGCTGTAAAGAGCGTTGTTGGTTTCCTTTCCTTCAGGAGCGTTGGAAACGGTGAAAATAGCTTCAACGTCGCCGTTGGTGTTAGGAATCTCGTCGAGAACGATCTTCACATAAAGACCATTCTTTGCGGAAGGAATAATGGACTCAACAGTGTAGGGCTTTTCATCACCGTATGCGTAAACTGCTTCAGCAGCGTTACCATCGGTAAGAGTATTCTTCATAAGTCTGCTTACGATTTCAGTGCCGTCATAGGAAACGTCCATGAAGCAGTTATAAGTAATCTGATCTGCGCCTTCAGCGTTCTTTGCGGAATAGAACCAAACGCGAACGTTGGTGCCTGTACCGTTACCGAATGCTTCAGCAGTGCCGGAAAGCTTGCCGTTGAAGAGAACTTCAATAACAGTCTTGCCGTCAACAACAGCGGCGTTGTAGTAATAAGTGCCTACAGGAGCAGTGTCGTTCTGCCAAACGCCCTTATTAACGCCGTCAACAAAAGTCCAGCCGGTGGTATCAACGTCGATATCAGCATCAGCGATCTTAAGAACGGACTTAGCGGAAGCAGCATTGGGAGCGATTTCGCCAGCGCCTACATAAGCTGTGGAGGTGTCAACAACGCTTGCGGTAATTTCGGTAGCGCCGTCAAGAACCTTAGCCTTTGCGGTGATGGTAGTGCCATCAGCAACAGCTTTGGAAGAAGCGTCGAGAGTGTAGCTGAGATAGCCTTCATCGTCAACAACAGCGATGTCAAGCTTAGCGTCGCCGCTGATTTCAGCGGGAACCTGAGCGCCGCCCTCGGTTATAAATTCAATACCTGCAAACTCAATGTTTACAAGAACGAAAGAATGGCCGGCGGGGATTTTGTCCAAAGAGAGAGTAAGTTCAATGGTTTCACCAGCTTCAAAGGTTGCGGGAAGCTGAAGAGAAACTTCAAATTCGTCTTCTGCGGATACTGCAAAGGTGAATGCGAGTGCAGATACAAGAAGTACGGTGAGAATTACAGAAATAATTCTTTTCATTTTTCTTTTCCTTTCATTGTTACTGTGGATATACACCCACGGTTTTGGGATATTATAACATGCAAATGAAGTTTTGTCAATAGCGATAAGCAAAAAACTATGGAATTATTATGCGGCATATGATCGCGTGTAAACAGCGCTTGGATACAGCGCTTTCATTCAACTCTTATGAAGTCTGAGCTTTGACAAAACAGTAAAACAGAAATAGAGTATTATATCTGCGGCAACTATGCTCGCTCCCGGAGGAGTGCTTAAGAAATAGGAGGCGAAAAGACCCGCCAGAAGTCCCGCTATACCCACGACAGCCGAACAGATTACGACCTTTTTAAACGATTTACAGACGCGCATGGCCGCAACCGGCGGGAAGATTATAAGCGCTGACACAAGCAGAGCGCCCATAAGAGTCATTCCTATAACGATCGTAACCGCAGTAAGCATGGCAACAGATATGTTATACAGATTTATATTGATACCCGCCGAGCGCGAAAAATTCTCGTCAAAAGTAACCGCGAACATTCTGTTATAAAACAGCACGAAAAGCACTGCTACAACGGCAAACAGCCCTACACACAGCCACATATCAGATTCGGTGAGCGCATAGATGCTGCCGAACATATAACTCGTGATGTCGGCGTTGGAATTTGTGGTAAGAGAGATGATTATCGTACCTACCGCAAGCGCCCCCGAAGAAAGCATTCCGATTGCCGAATCTCCGGAACGACCGCTGCCGTTATCAAGCTTTAAGATGAGAAAGGCCGCCGCGATCACTATCGGCACGGAAAGATAGAGCGGAGTCGAAACATGTAACGCCGCCGCAACCGCAAGCGCGCCGTAGCCGACATGCGACAGCCCGTCGCCGATCATCGAAAACCGCTTGAGCACAAGACTTACGCCGAGAAGCGACGAGCAAAGCGCCACCAATATGCCGACAACGAACGCGCGCACGATAAAATCAAATGAAAACATCTCAATGATCGCCGCCACAATGATGCACCTCCCCAAGAAAATGCTTACAGTCGTCGCATTCAAGATAGTTCTTCTTATCAGAAAAAAACGGACGTTCTCCGTGCATATGAAGCACATGCGTGGCGTCATCAAGCGATTTTTCCACATCATGGCTGACCATGACAACAGTAATACCTTCCTTTATATTTATATCGCGTATCCTGTCATAAAGCTCCGATGCGGCGACCGGGTCAAGACTGCTTACCGGTTCGTCCATGATAAGCAGTTT
Organism: uncultured Ruminococcus sp.; assembly: GCA_964630005.1. GTDB lineage: Bacteria > Bacillota > Clostridia > Oscillospirales > CAG-382 > UBA1206. The sequence goes on from CAZVSW010000011.1 coordinate 5,669, forward strand.
TTTCGTGGCGCAAAGCGCCCTTGCAAGAAGCACTTTTTGCTGTTGACCGCCCGAAAGCTCTCTGTAACACCGTTTTTCCAATCCGCCAAGCCCGAGCAGAGATATATTTTTTTCAGCCAGCTCCTTAAGGGCGCGATTATAAAAAGGTCGGGCGGCAGCTATACAGCCTGACAGGACGACCTCATAGACCGACGCGGGAAAATCGCGCTGTATCTGCGTTTGCTGCGGCAGATAGCCGATCTCATTATTTTTTATTCCGCAGTAAGTTATCTTTCCGGATTTTACCGGCTTAAGACCGACGAGCGCCTTCAGAAGAGTGGACTTTCCGCTTCCGTTTTCACCGATGATGCAAAGGTATTCCCCTTCTTCAACAGTAAAATTCAAGTTGCGTACAACGCAGGTATTCTCATACGCAAGGCTAACGTCTTCACATTTAATCAGCGGCATCGCAAACTCCGAGTAAATTATCAATGTTTTCAGTCATCAGATCGATATAGCTTTTTTTGCCGAATTCGCTTGCCGTAATATTATGGCATGACGAAAGGTGCAAAACTTCTGCATCACCAAGCTCATCCGCCACGGTACGCGCAATCTTACCGCCCGAAAAATCGACATAAAACACCTTTGTTGTATTTTCTTTCCGCGCGGTATCGATAAGATTCTTCAGCTCTGCGGCAGACGGTTCGCTGTCATGACCGCAGCCGTGAAATGCGGCAAGTATTTTGATTCCATAGTCACGCGCAATATAGCCGAAAGGATTCCGGTCGCCTATTATCACAGTTTTGCCCGAAAGCTTAGCCGCAAGCTCGGCGAACATAGCGTCGAGCCCGGTAAGCGAGCTCGTGAGCATTTTTAAATTATTTTCAAAATCATCTTTGTATTCCGGGTAAAGCTGTGCAAGGAGATCATAGATCTCTTCGGCAATAAGCACTGCGTTTTTCGGGCTGGTCCAGACATGCTCATCCGCTTCTCTTCCGTGTTCTTCGTCTAAATAGAGCAGATCATTACAGCAATCCATAAGGCTGAGCGTTCTCACGCCGCCGGCGCTTGAAAGAATACGGTCGACCCACGCTTCGCTCTCGCCGCCGTTACAGATAAAAAGCGACGACGACGCCACGGTTTTTATATCCTTTGCCGACGGTTCAAAATCGTGCGCTTCGCTTCCCGCAGGTACAAGCATCACGACCTGCACCTTGCCGCCGGATATGATGTTTGCAAAATCATACGCCGCAAAGGTCGTGCACACAACCGAATCTTTTACCCCGTCATCAGAGGCGCAACCGCCGCAAATGGCAGACGTACATATTATGCAGATCAGGGCAAAAAAAGCAAATACTTTTTTCATTTATCCTCCGACAGTGACGTCAAAGCTCAGGGTATGGCCGCCGCACTGTATTTTTATAGTATTGACGCCTTCGTCGCCGGTAAAACCGCTGACCGCGTATTCGGTGATATCTTCGTATGTGCCATCCGAATAATAAGCGGTAACGACCATACCTGTAAGATCAAGTTCTTCACCGCGGGAATATCTCAGCTTATCGGGGAGCGACGAAAAACCGATCTCGGCGATCTCCTTTGGGAAAACAGTAACGGTAAAGGCGGTCTTCATGCCGTCGTATGAAACAATAATTATTTTGATCCCGGCAGTAGAATCAAATCCAGACACTGTGTAATCGGTGATCTCCTTCGATTCCCCGCCGGAATAGGAAATCGCAAGCCTCATTCCGGAAAGGTCAAGCTCTTCGCCGGCGTTGTATGTAATTTTTTCCGGCAGAGAAAGCAGAGTAAGAACGCCGCCTTCGCGCTTGACGTAAGGTATGCTTCTGAGCGTGCCATTTACATAATGAAACAGCTGTGCCGCGTCCGCCACAGTAACGCGCCCGTCGCCGTCTATATCCGCGGCCGAAAGCTCGTCACGAGTGAGGCTGCCTGTACCGGAAACATAATCAAATATAAGCTGGGCGTCATTCAAAGTGGCAAATCCGTCTCCGTCGACATCGCCGGTAACCGTACTTTTGGCTGCTGTCACTGCGAACACAAAAAAGCCAAGCAACAGTACGGCCAAAAAGGTCGCAAAAGCAATACGTTTCATAGCATATCCTCCCGGTAACAAGATCAAAGCGCTCATCGCGGCATCTGATATTATATTAATTATATACTCACGCCGCACCGTTGTCAAGACATTGTTCGACTTTATTCCCAAACCGAAAGATCACATCTGAGACGCTTTTTTACAAATTCCTATTTACATTTATCGCTTTGGGTGATATACTATATAGTAGTGAGTAGTATATAATATTGTAGCGAGGTAAAGGCACTTTGAAAAAAAACATCCTCATTTTATTCGGCGGCGCATCCTCCGAACACGAGATATCCTGCATTTCCGCATCTTTTATCGACGACAACACTGACAGAGAAAAATATAACGTATATCGCATAGGAATTACAAAATCAGGCGCCTGGTGGCTCTATAACGGTCCTTCAAGCCGCATCTGCGACGGTTCTTGGGAGCAGGACACTCAAAATCTCCTCCCTGCCATACTTTCGCCGTGCTCGGTTCACCATGGCATAGAGGTGCTTAACAAAGCCGCCAAAACATATGAAATCATCTACATAGACGCGGCATTCCCCGTACTTCACGGAAAGAACGGCGAAGACGGAACTATGCAGGGGCTTTTGCAGCTTGCCGGGATTCCTTTTGTCGGTCCGTCGACCTATGCTTCCGCAGTATGCATGGATAAGGTCTCCGCTAAAATACTCTGCAAAAACAAGGGTATAAGAGTTGCTCAGTTTATTTACTCAAGAAGAAACGAGCTCGATATGAACCGTCTGATCGCCGAAACAGAAGAATCCTTTGATTATCCCGTATTTGTAAAGCCCGCCAACGGCGGCTCTTCAATAGGCGTCAGCAAGGCTAAAAACCGCGCTCAGTTAGTTGAAGCGGTCAGCAAGGCGTTTGAAAACGACAGCAAGATCCTTGTCGAAAAAGCCATCACCGGCAAAGAGGTCGAAGCAGCTGTTTTCAGCTCAAATGACAGATTCATCGTCTCATTCCCCGGCGAAATAGATTCGTCTGCGGATTTCTATGACTATGAAGATAAGTATATAAACGGTGTATCTTCGCTCCATATTCCAGCAAGAATAAGCGAAAAAGCAACAAAAGAGATCATGCGCTGTGCAGAAATCATTTTCCGCGAGCTCGACTGCGACGGTCTTTCAAGAGTTGATTTCTTTGTCGACGGCGACGACGTTATATTTAACGAAATAAACACCATCCCCGGTTTTACGTCCATTTCCATGTATCCTCGTCTTATGGAAGCGAGCGGACTTGGCGGAAAAGAACTTATCGACGCGCTGATTGCTTCGGCGCAGACACACTAAGCGCATGAGGTTAGGTATTTTTGATTCCGGTCTCGGCGGACTCACTGCCGTACGCGAGCTTGAACTGCGCAAACCCGAGGCAGGATATGTATATTTCGGCGACACCGCACGCGTTCCCTACGGAACAAAGGGCAAAGATGTAATAAGCCGTTATGCGGTTCAAAACAGCCGCTTCCTGCTTTCCAAAAATGTCGACGCGATCGTCGTCGCATGCTGTACGGTAAGCGCGACCTGTCTGCCTCTGTTGGAAAGTACGTTTCAGATCCCGTTTTTCGGCGTGGTAGAACCGGCTGTAAGAGCGTCGGTCGAGATCGCTTCGTCCGGCGGCGGTAAGATCGCCGTGCTCGGAACTTCCGCAACCGTAAAAAGCCGCGCGTTTGAAAACGGCATAAAAAAGCTCGATAGCTCTATAAGCGTAACGTCAGTGCCCTGCCCTCTCCTTGTACCGCTCGTTGAAAGCGGACGCATAACGCCGGACGACAGACTTTCAAACATTGCGATATCCGAATATGTGTCCGAGATTGCAAAAGAAAAGCCCGACGCAGTGATCCTCGGCTGTACGCACTATCCGCTGCTTGCGGACATAATTTCAAAATATCTTCCGCAAAGCAAGCTGATCAATTGCTCCGCCGTAACGATCGCGGAGGTGCTCGCTTCAAACAGCGTCGATGCCGGAGAAAAAACATTCTTCGTAAGCGACGACCCGTCTCAGTTTTCCGCCACAGCAAAAATGTTTCTGCGCCGCGAAATCACAGACAGTATTGAACAAACAGATATAGAAAAAGCATGAAAAACACCAAACAAAAAATTCCAATGAACATCACCATAGAAACGCATCAGATGCTTCAAAGCCCACAGGGCGAATCGGTTTCTGAATCAGCACGTACAAACGCCATCGGTTTTCTGAAAAAGACAAGATACGGGCTTGAGCTTGAATATCTTGAAAAAGAACTGCCGACGATCAACAGCAGAGTGACAACCGTATCGATGTTAAACGACAATATCGTTACGGTAAACCGCTTTGGCATTATGGACGCTTATATGGTTTTTGAAGAAGGCAAGGCTCATACCTGCGTCTATGACGCAGAGCCGCTTCCCCTTCAGCTGAATATCCGCACCAACAAGCTCCAAAACAGCATCTCTCCGCAGGGAGGCAGACTTGACATCGATTATACAGTGCAGATCGCCGGTTCTACCGCCGAACACAGCCAGATATCCATGTCTGTATCGCCGCACGAGAGTATAATAACATCATAACCACAAAAGGAATTACAAAAAAAGAGGACGATCATGGATATTTCAAAGCGCATACAGTCATTTTCCGTAAATCACGACCTTCTCGAAAAAGGTCTTTATCTCTCGAGGATCGACGGCAATACACGCACATACGACCTCAGGTTCAAGAAACCGAACGCAGGCGACTATTTTACCCTCGAACAGGCTCATACAGTCGAGCACCTCGCCGCAACCGTACTGAGAAACAGCGAGTTTTCAGATAAGATCGTTTATTTCGGCCCTATGGGCTGTGCAACCGGATTTTATCTTGTTGTGTTTGACGGTCTTGCTTTTGACGACCTTCTTTCCCTGCTTAAAAAGACATTTGAGTTTATCTCTGCATATGAAGGCGAGATCCCCGGCGCTACCCGTATAGAATGCGGTAACTATAAAGCCCACGATCTTGCAGGAGCAAGACTGCTCGCCGCCGATTATGCCAAGGTTCTCGAAAACTGGAACGAGGACATGACAGTCTATCGCACATGAAGCATCAAATATCTGTAAAGAAAAATTTCGGCGGGATCATCCTGCCGGACAAAATTATAACGCTCCTTCCTTCCATGGATCTGAATCAGCTCAAGACCTTTATATACCTCTGCTCATGTAGCAGGCTGATCCCGGATGAAGCGGCGGGACAGCTCGGAATCACACGCGAAGAATTCGATACCGCACTCGCGTTTTGCCGCGGGACCGGGCTCTTTTCAACCGACAGCACCGAAGAAGCCGCTCAGACGGCACAACTCGCCAAAGCTATTCAAAGCTATGACAGCGAAACCTTAGCCGGAGCTATTAAGGAAGAATCCGAGTTTTGTCTGCTTACAAAAGAGATCGGCAAGATACTCGGCAAGATAATCAACAAAAACGACATAAATATGCTCTTCAATCTCTATGATTACGAAGGCATATCGCCCGAATATATCTGCGCCGTCGCCAATTATGCGGTAAGACGGTCAAAAGGAAATCTGTCCTATATCGTCAGAACCACTCTATCTATCAGGGATGAGGGCGTTGACAGCTATGACAAGCTTGAAGAATACATAGCAAGGCGCGAAAGATCAGACAAAGGCAAGGCAAAGCTTTGGCGCGAAATGGGCTTCGGCAACCGAACGCCCTCTCCTACAGAAAGAGCCTACCTCACAAAATGGTTCGACGAATACGCCATGTCGGAAGAGCTCATCCATTACGCCTATGAGATCACAGTCGATTCGATCGGTACTGTAAAACTCAAATATATGGCGAAAATACTTGACGACTGGTTCGAAAACGGATATGCGACCAAAGAACAGGCGGCCGCAGCAAGAAACGGTAAAAAAGCCGGCGTGCCGCAAACAAACAGCAGTTTTGACATTGAAGAGCTTTATAATACTGCGGTAAAGAAAGGTATGGACGAACAATCATGAACACTCTCGCCGCCTGCAAGGACAAGCTTCTCAGCAAACGCAACCGCGCGATAAATGCAGCAGATATCCGTACAGAAGAACTGAAACGAAAAATACCCGAGCTTGCCCGCCTTGACGCGGAGCTCACCTCTATACCGCTGAAACTTATGGCGGCGGCAAGACAAGACAATTACGCCGATACCTCCGAAAAGCTCAGAGCATATACCGAGTCGCTTCACGCAAGACGCGCGAAACTCCTTGCCGATGCCGGTTTTCCCGCAGATTACGACTCGCCGCGTTTCGAATGCGAAAAATGCTGTGACCGCGGATATATCGGATACAATATGTGCGACTGCCTTAAGCGCATGATAGCCGAAGAAAGCTATAGCCGTTCGGGGCTCGGCGGAGCGCTCGAAGAATGTACCTTTGAGAATTTCCACACATATTTCTACCCTTCCGATCTGTCTAACGGCGAAAAAAGCTCGCGTGACATTATGGAAACCGTAAAGAACAGATGCATGAAATACGCCTCAGAATTCGGTCGGGGAAGCGCCAGTCTTCTGTTTATGGGCGGCACAGGGCTTGGAAAAACGCACATATCAGCCGCTATCGGAAGTATCGTAATAAAAAAAGGCTATACCGTCATATATGAAAGTGCGAGAAACATTCTCAGCGAATGCCGTGAAAATGCATTTTCGGACGGCAGTCATGACCTGGAACGTTTTAACCGTTGCAGTCTGCTTATAATCGACGACCTCGGCGCAGAGCCGAAAAGCGAATTTGCCGCGGCCGCATTTACGGATATTGTCGACAAACGGCTTCTTTCGGGTAAAAGCACGATCATTTCCACCAACCTTTCGGCGTCCGACATGGTAAAAGCCTACTCATCGCGATTTGTTTCGCGTGTGCTGGGGTGCTATACGCTGATGACATTCGTCGGCAAGGACGTCAGAATGCTTAAAATGACAGGTAAAAAATGAAACAAGTAAAAATCTATACAGACGGCGCCTGCAAGGGCAACCCCGGTCCGGGCGGCTGGGGCGCTATTCTGGATTATAAGGGCACGCGCCGCGAACTTTCCGGCGGAGAAAGCTCCACCACAAACAACAGGATGGAGCTTTCGGCAGTTATCGCTTCGCTTTCAGCGCTTACCGAACCGTGCGAGGTTACCCTGACGTCGGATTCGCGCTATGTTGTCGACGCGGTCGAAAAGGGCTGGCTTTACGGCTGGAAAAAGCGCGGTTGGAAAAAATCAGACAACACTCCCGCGCTCAACGTCGACCTTTGGGAAAAGCTTTTACCGCTTCTTTCATTACACAAAGTGAGCTTTGTATGGATCAAGGGTCACGCAGGACACTCCGAAAACGAACGCTGCGACGAGCTTGCCGTTCAGATGGCCGCAAAACATCAGAAATAGCGCCGTCTGAAGCTCACATCAGCTGAACACCGCGAACAAGAGACGACTTTCCGAAACGTGAACGTATTGTGTCAACAGTACGTTCCAATTTTTCTCTTTTCATCTCAAGCGCCTCATCCTCTGAATAAAACAGCTTCATCTGCTCGCACATTCCGTCACGGTTGAAGCCGGACATAGTTACGGTAATTGCACGAATCGGCTTTTTCATGCTCCAATGTTTTTCAAGAAGCGCATAGCAACTCCCGGCTATATTTCTCGAAACGCAGGTCGGATATTCCAGAGTGCATCGCTTTGACGACGACGAAAAGTCGGAGTCACGCACAGAAAGAGTGACCGTCTTTCCCCTTACTCCCGCTTTTCTCATGCGCCTTGCCACCTCGTCGCTTATTACCGATATGGCGCTTTTTGCCTCATCAAAAGTCAGGATGTCTTTTTTAAAGGTGTGACCGTTACCGATAGACTTCTCCTCCCTGCATCCGCCATACACAGAAACGTCGCCGTCATACAGTCCGTTCGCCGCATCGTACATACTTCTGCCGGTTTTTCCGAAGCTGTTTTCAAGAAATTCCGCATCGGCACATGCAAGCTGACCTATTGTGTCGATCCCCAGCATATGAAGCTTTTCCGCGCTGTGCGAACCGACAAAAAGAAGCGCCGCCGCAGGTAGCGGATACAGTATTTCTTTATAGTTTTCTTTGCTTATAACGGTTGTGGCGTCAGGCTTTTTATAATCGCTTCCGAGCTTGGCGAAGGTCTTTGTGAACGATACGCCGACGGAAATGGTTATGCCAAGCTCTTTTTTTATCCTTTCCCGAAGTATATCGGCAATTTTCTTTCCGTCGCCGAAAAGCCGGTAACTGCCGGTAACATCAAGCCAGCTTTCGTCACAGCCGAACGATTCTATCTTGTCTGTGTATTCATAATATATCTCATTGACCGCGCTCGAATATTGGCTGTAAATTCCATACGTCGGATTAACTACCAAAAGACCTGGGCATTTACGCTTCGCCATCCATACCGTTTCACCGGTCGTAACCCCGGTCTTTTTAGCAAGCTCATTCTTTGCCAAAACTATTCCATGGCGGTCCTCCACACTGCCGCAAACCGCCATCGGCACTTTCGCATATTCAGGATGTGCAACAGTCTCAACAGACGCAAAAAATGAGTTGCAGTCACAATGCAATATAGTCCGCTCCATCAATAATCGCCTCCCAAACAAATGTTCGAAAGGTATTATATCATTGCGTTTCCAATTTGTCAAGAACAAATGTTCGGGAATTGAAATTTTTTTGATAAGCAATTATACTATTTATAAAATCAATTAAAAGGAAAAAACATGATTAAGATCCTCATCGTAGAAGACGATATCAATATAGCAAAATCGATCAAAGCCATTCTCTCAACCGTAAACTATGAATGCGATATCTGTTACGACGGCAATTCAGCGGTTAATGAGATATATGACTGCAATTATGACCTGATACTCCTTGACGTTATGCTTCCCGGAAAGGACGGCTTCGAAATCATCGAAGAGGTGCGCCCCCGCGAGATACCGGTTATATTTTTAACCGCAAAAAGCGATGTAAACGACAAAGTGAAGGGTCTGCGGCTGGGTGCTGACGACTATATCGCAAAGCCTTTTGAAGCGATCGAGCTTTTGGCCCGCGTCGAAGCCGTTCTGAGACGAGCTCATAAAACCGATAAGGTCATCAAATTTCAAAACATCGTCGCCAATCTCGAAAGCCGGCAGATCACGCAAAACAACATACCCGTGACATTGACGCCGCGCGAATTCAGTCTTATGGTGTTTTTCATGCAAAACGTAAACATAGCTATCACCAGAGACCAATTACTTTCCGCCGTTTGGGGATATTCATATTCGGGCGAAAACCGTACCGTCGACGTACATGTCAACCTTCTCAGAAAGAAACTGAATCTTTATAACTGCCTGGTCACCGTTCCTAAGGTAGGTTACCGTCTGGAAAGCAGGTAACAATGAAGCTGCATCAAAAAATAATGATCTTTGCGTTTTCCTCTACCCTGCTTTTCGGCGTTATCATAACCGCGCTGTCCATCAAACGGCAATATGACGCAAACCTTGCATTTTCAAAAGAAATCGCCGTGATCGAGCATCAAAATAGCAAAGATCTGATGAATCATCGCTTGGATGAATATGTCAATCTCACCGCGACCGGATTGCTCACCGATGAAAAAATAGAAAAGATAATTTACGGCATCGACGGTCTTGTCGAGGTCGACCGCGCCATCGTGGCAGAGCCGAGCGGGATTCTGCGCGGAAACATCATATCCATAACATCCTATATCACCATTCAGGACCGACATTTCATGCTTCAGACGGAATACAAGGCCGACAATCTGTTTGCCGGCATAAAGCGTCAGGCGCCGACAATGCTTATCTATTCGCTGATAGCCGCCATTGTCATTTCAGCCGCTTCATCGTTTATAGTATATCTCACAACGTCTGATATAAAAAAATTAGAAAATGTCTTCAGAAAAATTGCCGCCGGAAAATATGATACACGAGCGGCGGTCATGAACGGAGAATTAAAAAACGCCTGCATCGCGGTAAACGATATGGCGGAAGCGGTCGAACAGAACGTCGGAAAGCTTTCTGACATTGCGGAAAGCAGGAAAATATTTGTTGACAGCATGGCGCACGAGATGAAAACGCCGCTTACTTCTATACTTTGCATGGGCGATCTTCTGAAGCTCAAAAAGGATGTAAGCGAAAAAGACCGCCGCGACTACGCCGGCGTAATTGTCGAAGAAGCAAAGCGAATGAAGGAGCTTTCGTACAAGCTGCTCGCTATCGCAAGCACTGATAACGCCTCTCTGACGCTTGAATTTTCCAGCACAGCGGATATCATAAATGAAATCTCAGCCGCCCTTGCTCCGATATGCCAGAAAGCCGAGGTCACGCTTTTTTGCGAAGGCATCGACGGTATGATTAATGTCGACAGAGAACTTATCAAATCCCTTTTTTCGAATCTGGTCGACAACGCCTTGAAAGCCTCTGCTCCAGGAAACGCTATAGGCATACGCTATGCACCCGAAGGCAGGATGATGAAGGTTATCGTCGCCGACCAGGGTATAGGTATGAAACGCGAAGATATCAAACGCGCCACCGAACCGTTCTATATGGCGGATAAAGCGCGCTCGCGAAAAGCAGGCGGCGCGGGGCTTGGTCTTTCGCTCTGTGCTTCTATTGCAAAAAAGCACAACGCAACTATCGAGATCAAGAGCGAACTCGGCAAGGGTACGATCGTCATTGTCGCGCTCCCGCTTGCAGACAGGAGAGAGAACGTATGAAATTTTTGAAAAAAGCACTGCCGTATTTCATATGTATCGCCGTTGCCGTCGTTTCCGTTATAACACTTTATTTATATACCAAAAGCTTCTCGGATGCCGATGATGTTCTTGAACCGCCGATATCAAACGATGTGTTTGAAACTCACCACAACGTCTATCCGTGGAACTTCCTCGACAGCGGCGACACCGTTCAAATAGCCCCGCAAAGCGAAACTGTTGCGCAGTTGTTATATGCCATGGGGATTTATAACGACAATGTATACCTCTCCGCCGCAAAGTTCAGCTATAACACAGCGCTTCAGATGTATTACGCGCAGAATATCGTTCATTACAAGGAAGACATTTCGATCGATATAGCATATTATTATGATAACTTCTCTTTCCGTCTCGCTTCAATAAGATTCAATACCGCTTCTCACTCTACCGAAGAAGAGCTTGAAAGCGCGCTTAAAAAATACCGCGCCATGCTTAAAAGCGGCTTGAGTTACGACGACAAATTCGGCACGGTCGAAGCAAGACCGACGTCTTCGCCGTTTATCGAGGTGGCGGACCTTATTCTCGATACACTGAATCAATCATATAACGAGTTTTGTCCGTTTTACGAGCACGATTGGCAGCTTTACTATTCTTATTTTTTGGCAGAGCAACGGTCAAGAGTTAATTCATACATATACGACGGGCTTTTGTGGTTTACCGCCGACGATGAAAACGGATCGATAATAATTGCAATCGATCCCTCGCAGGACGTCGCCGTTCTGATCTCCTTCAAACGATTGCTGGGTTACGCGTCGGACGAATGAAATCAGGACGCATCGCACTACGCCAAACGGGAATCTTTCATTGCGTGAGCACGCAATGATTTCTTTACATTTCCATGATGTTTCTATGATGACTTCATAACAACAAACGAATAAAATGTGGTTGTTGATCGATTGAGAGACGCATAGCTTTCCGACCTGAATCGTTCAAACAATATCATCATGAGGAGAATCAAAACATGAAAAAGTCTCTTATCATTTCGCTGTTGCTCGTCATTACATTTCTGTTTTCGTCATGCGGGATAACTATCGACCCTCCTGAACCGTCGTCGATGCCGGATGTCATTTCCAAAGAACCGACAGTACCTGTCACCGCATATGACAAATTCACAGCAGAAGTATTGGATTATGAATATCATATTCCGGAAAGATACTATTCGGAAGGGATCAAAAACATTGTCCGCCGTGCAAGACAGATAAGCAATCTTCATTGGGTTCCTCTCTCTAACGTAGTAGGCTTTAACGGCGATACCGATTTTGAAGCCGGCAAGGAAGTCATTGGAATTCCATACGGA
>CAZVSW010000011.1:17793-23859 GCA_964630005.1 uncultured Ruminococcus sp.
TGTGATGATTGATGATTTGGCTTCCGCAACAAAAAGGCTCTCCGGCAAATTTTACAGCGATTCCGCGCGCTACGAAGAAATAGCGCCGTACTACTCGCTCGATTGCAGTACCCTGGTCTGCTATGCATGGGCGCACCCGAAACGCATGATAGCATCGTTGCTTACAAAGTGGGGCGACTATTGCGGCGGCACGGCAAACGATATTCAGGTCGGCGACGCGCTTATTGCAGTGGGAGATATAACTCACGCTGTTTTGGTCACCGGCGTCAAAGAAGATGCAAACGGGCAGGTCGTATGGGTCGAGATAACCGAAGAAACTCCTCCGCTCCCAAAGGTCACGCGCTATGGAGAGGGCGAGCTGTTTTCAATATCAGAGCTCAGTTCGAACTATTTCGAAAAAGGCTATGGTGTTTACCGCAATACCGATTTCCGTGATGCAACGCCGTACATTCATTCGTGCGCATCTCCGCTTGACGGTGAATACTGCTACGACTGCATAGAATACGGAGAGCTCCGTTTAAACGCAAGTTCCGGCAGCGTCGGGATCAACTGTTCATATAAAGGCGAAAACGCCGTCGCTTTTGCGTATACGGTCGAAAGCCGCGATTATGGAATTTTGAAATACCGCACTCCGTCAGCAAACACAACAAAGCTTCTCTCCTCCCCGACAAACGGCAACGCGATTTATTATATACCCTCCGGCACTACGATCACTTCCGCCGAGATACAGACCGACAAAAGTGGAAAGCTTTGGGGCAAGGTCCGCATAAGCGGTAAGTGCGGCTGGGTATGCCTTGACGATTGTACCAAGCTCGGCGGCTCGATGGAGCGAAGCGAGCTCAAAATGTTCAAATCGACCGTGAATGATAACATATCGTCTGCCGTTATACCGGTAGACGACGAAGACCTCTTTGACGGCTGCATTGTACACGTATACGCCGTCACAAAAGACAATGTTCTTCACGAGATGGGCAAAATAGCGGTAAAAAAGCGTTAGAATAAGTTCTTTTTCGTCTATATGCGGGTTGAAAAAAATGCGTTCATGTGGTATACTGAAGAAAATATAATCTTTAGAAGGTAATATAGATGACAACTTATGAAGAACTGGTCGCCCGCGGACTTATCGCCCAGCAGACCAATCCCGAAAAAATCGAAGAGCTTATAAATTCCGGCAAGGCAGCTTTCTACATCGGCTTTGACGCCACCGCAGACAGTCTTCACGTTGGTCACTTTCTTCAGCTGATGGTCATGGCAAGACTGCAAAAAGCAGGCTGCAAGCCTATTGCCCTTCTCGGCACAGGCACCACAATGATCGGCGACCCGACCGGAAAGACCGACATGCGCAAAATGCTTTCTGTCGAAGAGATCAACCATAATTCGGAATGCTTCCGCCGTCAGATGGAAAAATTTATTGATTTTTCAGACGGAAAAGCCATACTTGTACGCAACGGCGACTGGCTTCTTAACCTTAACTATATCGAACTGCTTCGCGACGTCGGCGTGCATTTCTCCGTAAACCGCATGCTTACCGCCGAATGCGTAAAGTCACGTCTTGAACGCGGTCTTTCTTTCCTCGAATTCAACTATATGATCATGCAGAGCTATGACTTCCTGCATCTCTACCGTGAATACGGCTGTACTCTCGAACTTGGCGGCGACGACCAGTGGTCGAATATAATCGGCGGCGTTGAGCTTGTAAGACGCGCCGAACAGCAAGAAGTCTATGGTCTGACCTTTACCCTGCTCACCAACAAGGACGGCAAAAAGATGGGCAAGACCGAAAAGGGCGCTGTGTGGCTCGACCCGAACAAGACCACCCCTTACGAATTCTTCCAGTACTGGCGCAATGTTGACGACGGCGACGTGATCAAATGCCTCAAACTTCTCACATTTGTTTCTCTTGAAGAAATCGCCGAAATGGAAAAATATACCGGCTCGGACATCAACAAGGCAAAGGAACGCCTTGCATATGAACTTACCGCGCTCGTTCATTCAAAAGAGGACGCCGATAAGGCGCTCGAAGCGGCTCATTCCCTGTTCGGTGCTTCGTCCTCGTCCGACAATATGCCCACCTGCAAGCTCGAAGAGAGCGACTTTACCGACGGTGCGATCACGGTTATCGATATTCTTGTCAAGACCGCTCTCGCCCCCTCAAAAGGCGAAGCAAGACGTCTTATCCAGGGCGGCGGCGTATACGTCGGCGACGATAAGATAACCGACATAACCTCAAAGGTTTCAAAGAACGACTTTGCCGGCGGCGAGATCATTGTCAGAAAAGGTAAAAAGAGCTTTTATAAGGTCACCATATAAATAAAAGCAAACACCCTCAAGCGTATAGCTTGAGGGTTATGTTTTTAATCCGTCATTATGCTTTTCATCGATGTTTTCTCTAATCTGAGATAATAGGAATACACAACGGCACCGTATGCCGCAACAAACGCAATCACCGTAAACATCAGAACGCCCACGTCGAAATTATATTCCGGTACAGCGCCGACGTCCGCGAATACTATGTTTATCATGATTTTGAGCAGTACATACTGATAAACCGTGCCGACCGCAAACCCGATCAAAGCCATTGGAATATATCCGCCGAGCACCGCCATACCGCACTCGCGCTTGTCATATCCAAACGCTTTCAGCATAGCTAAAGTCTTCATATTTTCGCTCACCACATTGGAAAGAGACATAACGAGCGTCACAAAAGCCAAGATAAGACCTATGATTATGATCATCCACGCAAACGTCGCGCCAGATACCTTTCGCATCGAAACCGACATCTGAACCATAGCCGCAAAGCAAAACGCCGAGAACGCCACGAAGAACGACAGCGATCTTTTTGATGTCAGCACGCTGTGTCTGAGCTCCGCAAGGAAGCTTCGGTACACCCGCTTTGATATATGTACAAAAGATCTCGCTTCGGTCATCTCTTTTATAAGCTTCAGAACCGGCTTTTTGAGCCTGTGACACGCATAAAGCACCGCCGCGACCGAAAAAAATGCCGTCGGCAGCACCACAAGACACACGAAAATTCCCGGATGAAAAGCAGGCGTAATATCGGGGAAAAGCTTTTCTGCATTCTGAAGTTTATAAAACGTGGGAAGATAGACAGAAGCAGCCGAAAATCCAACCCCGCATCCGACAAACACACTGAGCCCAAAGATATAGAAGTGCTTTGCCACTTTTATTGCTGAGTAACCGAGCGCTTTCAGTATGCCAAGCTCTTTGCCGTGAACGTCGATATAATTCTTTATATAAAACATCAGCATTATAAACGAAGTCAACGCCAAACAGCCGCCCGTAACCGCAACCGTGACCTTCCCTGTCGATATCTGCGCATTATAAACCGCAATCGCCTCTGTCGGAATGCTGTCCTTCATCGCGGCAAGATCGTCGTTATAGCACAAAAACATCGTGCATACGAAGATTGCGCAGCAAGCTATAACGGAAACTCCGACAAGTTTTGCAGAATCTTTTATTCCTATTACCATCGCTACCACCCGATCTCATATGCCGTTTTCGGCTTTGGGTTTTTTACAATTTCAGAGATTTTACCGCTATTCATGCGTATAACCGTATTTGCCGTTTCTGCGATGTTCTGGTTATGCGTAACCATGATCATTGTAAACCCGTATTCGTCGTGAAGCCTGCTTATATAATCCAGCACCTGCCTGCCCGTCTGTTCGTCAAGCGCGCCCGTCGGTTCGTCCAAAAATAAGATCTTAGGCTTTTTTGCAAGTGCACGCGCTATCGACACCCTCTGTTGTTCGCCGCCGGAAAGCTCGCCTGGATATTTGTTCAATTTGTCTTTGAGCCCCACTGCCTCGATGATCTCACTATAATCGCCGTTATGCGCCAAATCAGCTCCCATACGTACATTTTTCTGCACGGTCATGTTGGAAAGCAGATAGTACTGCTGAAAAACAAAGGCGACATTATCGCGCCTGAAAGCCGTCAGCTCTCTATCGGAAAGCAGTGTTATATCCGTCCCGTCATAGTATATATGCCCGCCGTCCGGGCGCTCAAGCCCGGAAACCACGTTCAAAAAAGTCGATTTACCCGACCCTGAAGCTCCGAGTATCACGGCAAAATCCCCGGTTGACACCTCGGCGCTTACGCCGTTAAGCACAGCCGCCTTCGCTTCTCCGCTGCCATAGCTTTTATATATATCATTTATTTTAATCATTTCAGACCTCCGCGCTTTATCTCTTTAAGCAAGCTCATGCACACCTCTGTGATGAGCCTGCTTATCTCCTCTTCGGAAAACACGCATACATTTCGCGCGCAAAACGCTGCAATTCCGTGCGTATAAATGCACATATGCAGATAAAGACGCTTTGCAGACTCTTCATCCAGCGAGTATGAATCGATGACGGATCGAAGTATCACAAAATAATTATCATCGATCGCGTTTATAAGCTCGTTTGAGCTGTCAACTGTCTTTTCGGACATAAATAGAAGCTGAAAAAGCTTTGGCTCGTTTTTTGCAAACAGAATGTATTGCATACCTACGCCTTTAAAAGGTATTTCCTGCTCCAATCCGCGTCTGACATATTGAGCGTACAAAGCTTTGACCGCTTTTACGGTTTCGCTTTGAACCTCATCCATATTTTCAAAAACCGTGAATATCGGACAAGCAGAGCTGTGCATCCGTTTCGCCAGCGAACGGGCCGTCAGGCTGTTCATACCGCCTTCCCTTACTATTTCGATCGCGGCGTTGACGATCTCTTCCCTGCTGAATTTAGCCTTTGGCGGCATAACAGCACCCCTTTCTATTACAAATGTTTTAGTACGCGTGTTATATTATATCCAAAAATAAAAAGAAGTCAATAGCGCTTTGAAAAAAAGCACATGGAATTCAGCATTTTCCATGTGCTTTTGCCTTTATTTCTTTTTCTTGCCGGCAATCATCGTCACTGCGGCGGCGATCACTGCAACGCCGACAGCGACAGCGCCTATCTTAGCGGCTTTTACGGCATCGCTTTTTGTCTTCTGACGCATGTGATAAGCCTTGAAGTTATATCCCTTATTACATGCGATAACCGCACAGCGCTGAAGCGCATTTACTACAGACTTATCAAAATGAGAGTCAAATGTATTGCCTATCGGCGAGATTCCCGTCATGGAGTAAAACCACATACATGCCATCATATATGCGCCCTCTTTTGAATGGTGGGAGAGGTCGTCTGCGCATAAATTGATCTTCGGATATCGGTCGCGGCATACCGGGAAGCAAAGCCCAGACGGAACAAGCTTAGCGCCGAACACCGTCGAAAGAAGCTTGTAATCGTGATAACGCTGTTCGGTTCTATCGTACATAGCGTCGCTTGAAATATCGATATACGGCATACTCAAAACCGGAGTAGCTCCGTTTTTCGCTACAAGTTCTAAAATTATATCAAGGGAATGCGCACTGTCAGCAAATGCGGCTCTATTGGCGTCCTGCAGAAACACATAATCATACTTCTTATCTTTCAGCGCGGCTCTGAGAGCCTTTCCGCGTTCGTGTTCGGGGTCAGCGAACTCAGAAAGATACGCGCTTCCGAATGTGCAGTAATCCACCGTCACTTCGATTCCGGCGGCGCGGCACAGCGAACGGAAAAGCATTGGCGTTCCTTGAAAATAAGTGTTGCTGTTGCCGACAAAAAGATATCTCGGCGCGCATTCGTCGCATTCAGGCTGTTCAAAGCAGACGGAAAGTTCGTTGTTTTTCTCATCAATTGCCGCATACATATCAAATGTCGCGACACGAGTCGCACTATAGAGCATTGCGCCTTCGGTAGCGATTTTGTAGCATTTTACGATATTCTCGTCAGCACCGTAACCGAAAGCTACAAGAAAACCTCTCGCCGGCACAGTGAGCGAGGTCTGAGGGCTTTTTAAAGCGCCATCCTTATTTGCAAGAATATCAGAGCCCAGCTCGTACAGCGAGCCGTCGCCGTCAAAAAGCAATAACAGCGAATGGCTGAAATCATATTCATCGGATTTTATGAGCCTCGGCATGTCGGAATGAGCTCTTTTCTTTCTCGACGAATCGAGCAAGCCCTTCTAAAAAGAAGGATTCCT
>CAZVSW010000012.1:0-23104 GCA_964630005.1 uncultured Ruminococcus sp.
AAGTCGAAGACAACAGATTTACAGTCTGCCCCCTTTGGCCGCTCGGGAATTCCCCCAAATATTCGTTTATCGCCAAGTACGCTTAACTTACGATAGTATGCACGCACTTGTCGGAAACGGTTGGAGCTGGTGAAGGGATTCGAACCCCCAACCTGCTGATTACAAATCAGCTGCTCTGCCATTGAGCCACACCAGCGACTGATGCAGCCGACTTACGTGCTCCGTATCGGCGACGTGTTGTATTATATCACGTCGTCTTTAGTTTGTCAATACCTTTTTTTGATTTTTTTGTTTTTTCCTTATTTCACAAATTTTATCTCAAATCAGCTGCAAAAATGCAAAAAACGCCGAGCCGAAAACACAAAAATCAAGCATTCTCGACTCAGCCGCTTTTTAACGGAAGTATATTGCCCTCACAACTCTGTAGGCGCAATGCGGGCTGAGTATATCTGCCGAAATACTTATCTGTTCATAAAATAAACGGAAAGGTTCAGCACTCCCGCAAAGACAAGCCACAGTATATACGGAATCAGCAGATTCGCCGCGATCTTATCCGCCTTATTGAATTCTATCGCCGTGAACACTACCAACACCAACAGCAACAAAAGCCATATAAAGGCAAACATAAAAGCACCGAAATTAAAGAAAATTATCGGCCAGAAGAAGTTAACTGTCAGCTGTATGGCGTACAATACAATAGCTTTACCTGCATTTGACGAATCACTCAGCCATACTCTCGCCGCCGCCCACGCCATAAGCACGTACAATATCGTCCACGCGATCGGGAACACCCAGCCGGGAGGCGCAAACGACGGCTTCGCAAGCGCTTTATAATCGCTCATAGATCCCGACGTGATAAGCGCCGTGATTCCTCCGACAGCCAGAGTTATTGCTATAAATATGGCGTATACTTTGATATTTCTTTTCATCTTGATTATCCACCTCATTATATTATACTCGTCCGTGTTAATAATATTCACTTGACAAAAACTATTTTTAAGTGTATTCTATTATATGGAACGACTAATATACAAAACCGTTTTTTGAGGACAACAAACATGAAATTTGCCGACTTAATGTTCAATGACGATCCGTGTCTGAGAAAGGACAAGTACTTTTACTACAAGCGCACCTTTTTCACCTCGCTGATCCTCGCATCGCTAATCATTTTTCCGTTTGTAATCGTCGAATGGATTCGCACCGGCGAACCGATATTCTTCTATTACGGCGACTACAACGTACAGGAAATTCCATTTTATGAGCACTGCGTTCGTATGGTTCACGAAGGAAACTTCGGTTGGGACTGGAATACGGATCTTGGTGCGAATTTCATCGGAAGCTATTCATATTATCTGATCGGCAGTCCGTTTTTTTGGATAATGTGTCTGTTCCCCGCTTCGTGGGCGCCGTATCTGATGGCTCCGATCTATGTTTTGAAATTTGCCGTAGCCGGCGTTTTGGCATACGCATATCTGCAACGCTTTGTAAAAAACAAGAGCTATGCCGTTCTCGGCGCGCTTTTATACGCTTTTTCGGGATTTCAGATATACAACATCTTCTTCAACCAATTCCACGAGGTTGTCGCGCTCTTTCCGCTGCTGCTTCTCGGCATGGAAGAACTCGTACAAAACGACCGCAAGGGTCTCTTCTGCATTGCGGTCGCCCTGAACTGCATGTGCAACTACTTCATGTTCTGCGGTCAGGTAGTGTTCTGCATCATCTATTTCTTCTTCCGCTGTGCTACGCGTACGTTTAAGATCACCGGCAAAAAGTTTTTTGCCCTTGCTTTTGAATCCATATGCGGCGTTATGATCGCGTCGATCGTACTCATGCCGGCGATACTCGGTCTGCTCGGAAACACAAGACTCGGCAGCTACTATTCAGGCATAAAAATGCTTTTCTGGTACAAGAGCGGCAATATTTATACCGAGCGTTACGGTCATATCTTGCAGTCGCTCTTCTTCCCTCCCGATATCCCCTCGCGCGTCAACTTCTTCTATGGTCACGAAACGCGCTGGGCTTCAAACGCAGCATGGCTTCCGCTGTTTGGCATGACAGGCGCTTTTGCCTTCATGCGCTCAAGAAAAAAGAGCGTATTCACCTACATGATACCGTGCTTCGTTATCTTTGCGTTTGTTCCCCTGCTTAACTCGACGTTCTTTATGCTTAACAGCTCGTATTATGCTCGCTGGATGTACATGCCCATCCTGATCTTCATCATCGCCACCATAGCCGCGCTTGACGACGACAAGGTAAGCTTCAAGGGCGCGTCTTTGGTCAGCGCAGGAGTTATTGCGGCCGTAACTTTCTATTGCGGTCTTATGTGGAATCTGAATTCCGAGCGTACCGACACGACATATGCATTGGGACGCGCTCCGTTTACCGGCAGACTTTGGATATCAGTCGTCATCGCCTTCGGTTCGCTCATACTTTTGTTTTTCATCATCAAAAAGTACCGCAAGACGCCCGCCTTCAGCAGAGTACTCTCGCTCGCGGTCTGCGGCGTTATCATACTCTATTCGGTGATTCATATAACATGCGGCAAAAATCATTCATCGAACACCAAGACCATCGTAAAAGAAGCCATAAACGGCGAGGTGGACCTTAACGACGACAGCTTCTATCGTATAGATTTCTTCCGCAAAAGCGGAGTTTATACCAACGTATTCGACAACCTCGGAATATTTTGGGAAATACCTTCGGTAGAATGCTTCCACACCGTAGTTCCGCCATCTATTATGGAATTTTATGATTCCAAAAACGGCGTTGCCGACGGACGCGCTGTCGGTAGCCGTAACGACTATAAATACTACGGACTGCGTCCCTTCCTTTCCGTCAAGTATTCGTTCATCAGAAGCGGATCGGCGTCGAAACACTACGGTCACGAAAAAGGCTATGAATACGAAAAATATGACGAGCAGGCAGGCTACACCATCTTCAAGGACAAAATTGCCTTGATATGGGCTTCTCGTATGACTACTTCATGACCGAAAGCGAATACAACAAGATAAGCAAAGGCAACCGCCACATTCTTTTGGTCAAGTATCTGATAGTACCCGACGACATGCGCGAATATTATTCGCAGTTCATGATCGAGGCGGTCGATCCAAACACTAAGCTCGAGGAAAACGACACACGCGTTCATCGTGTCAACGCGAATCAGAACTCTTTCGAAGCGGCTCTTGAAGAGCGCAGAGAAGATTGTTGCGATTCGTTCGAATATGACAGCTACAGCTTTACCGCCACGACTACGCTCGATTCGCCTAACGTCGTGCTCTTCAGCGTTCCCTATGACAGAGGTTGGAGCGCATATGTAAACGGCGAAAAAAAGGACGTACTCAGAGTGACTTACGGCTTTATGGCGGTCGAATGCGGCGAAGGCGAAAACGAGATCGTCTTTAAGTATGAAACGCCGGGGCTGAAATTCGGCGCTCTGACCGCGCTTGTCGGCATACTGCTGCTTGCGGCTTACCTGTTTATCTCAAAGAAAAAAGGTCTTAAGCCCACCTATAAATTCTTTGAAGAGGATTATTATGAGATAGATGTTTCAGATAATCCGCGCCCATATCAGAAGGAATATCAGGCTATTACCGTTACCGAGCAGAGCAACGGCTCTGAAGAATAACATGACACACAGGAGTATTTAATATGATTTTTGCACAAAAACCGCCTATGGGCTGGAACGCATGGAACTATTTCGGCTATGCCGATATCAATGAGCAGGTCGTGCGCGATACTGCCGACGCTATGATCAAATTCGGCTTCCGCGACGCGGGCTATCTTACCGTTCAGGTTGACGATGCGTGGCTCTGCCCCGAGCGTGACGCAAACGGCGAGCTTCAGCCGCTCCCCGACCGTTTCCCTTCCGGCATGAAAGCACTCGGCGACTATCTGCACGAGCGCGGCTTTAAATTCGGTCTGTACGCGGGAGCCGGCGTCATGACATATGCCGGATATTGCGGCAGCTTCGGTCACGAACGTCAGGACGCTAAGACATTTGCCTCCTGGGGCGTTGACGTTTTAAAATATGACTTCGGCTACATCGCTCCCGGCGGCAATGTTGAAAAGCTTTTCCGCAGAATGGGTCAGGCGCTTCGCGAAAGCGGCAGGGACATCATGCTTGCCGCCTGCTACGGCAGCACCTCCGTTACCCCATGGATACGCTCTACCGGCGCTTCGATGTGGAGACTTTCGGGCGATATCACCGACAGCTGGCAGTCAATCGTAAAAGTTGCCAAGAATGCCCTTTCGGTAGGCGGATATTCCGGTCCTTGCGGATGGAACGACCCTGATATGATGGTAGTCGGATTGAACGGTCAGGGCTGGGTAGGCGGTATAGGAGGCGGCTGTACCATCAATGAATACGCCGCTCATTTTGCCATTTGGTGTATGCTTTCCGCTCCGCTGCTCATGGGTCACGACGTAAGAAACACCACCCCCGAGATCGCCGAAATACTCCTGAATAAGGAGCTTATCGATATCAACCAGGATGACCTCGGCATTCAGGCTTTCCAGCTCCCTGCAATGAGCAACGACGACCTTATACTCGCCAAGCCCCTTTACGGCGGCGACATTGCTTTCTGTCTCGTTAACGACTGGGATGTTCAGAAGCGCATGATCCTTTCCTGGGATTACTGCGGTTGGGAAGTTACCGACAGGGTTAAGATGCGCGACGTCGTAAACCACAAGGACATCGGCGAATTCAGCTGCGGCGCACAGGTCATGGTGCCGGCTCATTCGGCCGTAGTATGGCGCGCCACACGCATATAATGTACAGCATATAAACTAATAAAAGCATGGAGCGGTCAGACAATAACAGCTCCATGCTTTTACATTGCTCATATTTAATTCACGTTTCTTGTCATATGCAAAACAGACATTTTCCAAAAATTGTGCACCGTCTTCCACACGCACGCCAAACAGACGACAAGCAAAATGATCAGTGCAAAAACTGATGCAATCGGAGTTATCACTCTGTTTATATCGCCACAGCATATTATCAACCCGTAAAAAAGGGTCGTTGAAACCGCCATTCCGCAAAAGAGAGTTACCGCCGTTTCTATAAACAACATACCGAGTGCAGTATGTTTTCCGACGCCGTGTATTCTCAGAAGACTCCACGATGTACGATTGGCATACAGTTTTTCCGAAACCATTCCGCAAACGTTTATCATACAGTATATTGAGAACACTGCGATTATAAGAAAACACAGAATACTTGTCGATGCCTTGACTGCCTGCGTTTCGGCATTACTTTCTCTGATTGATACTACCCTCAGAGAGCCGCTGTATAAAGCGTTGAGCTGAGAGATCATTCTTTCGGTTTCTTCGTATTCTGTCTTGTCCCTGAGGACAATGTTGACCGCCTTATATTTACCGCCGTCAGGCAGCAGCGGGAAATCCGGATCACATATATAGAATGTGTTTTTACTGCGGTAGCTGTCATCTACAAGCTCATAATCGACAACCGCTTTTATTTTCATTTCGGCGTCGACTCTCTTGTTTGTGGTGTGCATAGGCTGTGTGAGCTTCACCGTATCGCCTGCCGAATACGGTGATTCTCCGTCTATGCAAAGTATTCCCTCGCCTTTTTCAAGCGCGCTTTCCTCACTTCCCGAAAGCTTTAATAGCTCTGAGATAAATTCATCGTTGCAATACATGATACTTGCACGGTACAACGTTTCATCCTCGCCATACCCGAAATTCCTAAGAATGTCGCAAAGCATTTCTTTGCTTGTATATGTATCAGGCTCAAGCAGTGGAAACGGGTTGATATCGCCAAGCTTTTCGTCGATAATATGAACAGCCGAGCCCGAAAACGCAACAACGTCTTTAACTTCATCAGAGGACAAAAGCATGCCTACATCCTTCTTATCAATAACAGCAGTGCTGCCTATAGGCATGCCGATCACATCAATTGACGATACGAAAGTATTCGGATACAGCCTGTAATCATATGACGGAACATTTGATTCAATATCGTTCATTGTATCAACAAGCATTGAGCCGCCAAAGTTTACCGCTAACCCGACAAGTACCGCACAGAGAAAAACTGCCGCATGCTTTTTGCTGTAATACGAATGAGATTTCAGACTCCAGCCAAACAGCGGATGCTTTTTGAAAAACGAAGACGACAGGTTCATGACGTTCTTTTCGTCGCGGTTTACTGATATCAGAAGCGGACGCTTTGAAATCAAAACAGCTTCATATATCAATGAAAGTACGATAACGAGCACCGCATCGGCAGCCGCGATAACAAAATACCACATGACTGAAGCATGGAAGGAAATGAAATCCACCAGCCCTCGCATCCACGACACAATAATCCATGACAGCAAAATTCCGACAAGCGTTCCTAAAATCGACGACGCAACAACAGGAATAGTAAGCGAGGCAGCGCGATACAAAAAAACATTACGGTTAGTAAGTCCGCAAAGTTTTAATCTCCGCGTACGCATCGCGTATACGTTTCGTCTCAATATGAGATTGCCATATAAAAACAGTATTCCGGTAATAAAAACAAGAACAGTTACCGAAGTTATAAACTCATAAACCGAGTCGCTTAATCTATTGATTCGTCCGTGATTCAAAAAATATTTACCAGACAGTGAAGCAAGAGTTTCCGTTTTTGACTCCCCTCTTGCAACATCAACAAGAAGCAGTCTTACAGCCGGCATCTCGCTTTTTTTCATGATTATTCCGGGTAACTGTTCATCCGGCAGGCTTTTCGTTTCGAAATCACGGACAAGCTTTGAATGATTATAAACATAATCAGAAACGACGCCCACGACCGTAAAGGTCATTTCATGAGTACCGCCGGCAAAATCAAATACTCTGAGTGAGATTTCGCCGTCAGAAGAAAAGCGGTCGCTCAGTCTGTCTGCTATAGATTGCTCTAAAATGATCTCTCTGTTATTTTCCGGCATACGTCCGGATACCAGTGAAAGATTCAGCATTTTTAACGCCGCATCCGATACAACACCCATTGTCACAGGATCTGAGCCGTCGGAAACACTCTCAATATATCCGTTTATGTTGATCTCGCCATAATCACCGATAGCAGTGTTTGAGGACGCCTCAGCAAGCTTTTTGTCGCTCACATTCACCGCAAAGCCGTCATACAGCCCGAACTTTTTTTCTATATAATCGTCATAAGACAGTGAAAACGATGTAAACACCGTTACGATCAAAGACATCAAAACTGCAAATACGATGTATACGGTGATCTCGGAAAAAAGACGCTTACGATTTGAGCGAAGCTCAGACCAAAGATATTTTCTATATATACCGTTCATGCCGTCACGCTCTCAATCCTGCCGTCACGCATTGTAACAATGACATCAGAAGCTTTTGCCATGTATTGATCATGAGTCACAAGCACTATCGTCATTTGAAGCTCTGTTTTCAGCTTGCAAAGTAATCCGCGTATAATATCTGTGTTCTTTTCATCCAAATTGCCCGTCGGTTCGTCCATGAGTACCAACCGCGGCTTTTTTATTATAGAACGCGCTATGGCGACGCGTTGCTGTTCGCCTCCCGACATCTCTGACGGAAGTCTTTTTAACAAATTGCCTATATCAAGCGTTTCTACAAGCCTGCCGTAATATTCTTCGTCGACCGATCTTTTGGAAAGTACCTGCGGAAGCAGAATGTTCTCCTCAGCAGTCAGTTCGGGCATAAGGTTAAAAAATTGAAACACAAAGCCCAGGTTTTCCGACCTGAAAGCAGAAAGCTCTTTTTCCTTCATTGTCGTTATGTTTTTTCCAAACACAATAATGTCACCGTCAGAAGGAGCATCGAGACCGCCGATCATATTAAGCAGGGTAGTTTTACCGCATCCACTTTTACCAACGATCGCAGTTATCACATGTTCCCGGACCGAAAGCGAGACCGCATCCAAAGCTTTAACATTACTATAATATTTGTATAGTCGTTTTATTTCGATGATATTATTCATACCTGCTCCTTTTTCGACATACCGAAAACAAAATAATCCGTCGCCAGCCCGATAAAAGCGCCTATCAGTACAACGGCAAACTCAAATGTATCAAACAGATTAAGCGGATATATACTGCGGTTCATATACAAAACCGTTTTCAAAATCACAAGACATAAAGGTATTAAAACGACAAACACTCTTACAGCCGCGATGCGCTTTATAAGCGACGGTAAAAACGCGGCGAGCACAATTGAAAAAGCAAAATCCAAAAGAAAAATTTTTAAGAAACAATTCTTCAGCGGTGCAAACAAATAAGCGTAAATACTCTCGCTTCCTTCGGGATATTCTAAATTCTCATAGGAGAGTATTTTTTCCGCCGCTTTTACATTGCCGAAAGGAGTTAGAGAGTCGAACAAATCATATGTGTCAACCGCTGTACTCATAACACCGCCGGGAGTCACAAACGACATGCCGACAAATACTGCCGAAACAAACGCTACACCGAGAAATAACAGTATCTTCCGTGGCTTTATTCTTCTCATGTACATGAATATGGCGGCTATGGCAACAACTGAAAATGAAATAAAATAATACAGCTTCATAAATGTCAATCTCCTTCCAAATGTTTCTTAACGTCATATAACACTATTATTGCATCTATTGTAACGTATTCTTTGTGCTATGTCAACAGCATTTTGTGATTTTCAATTATTTTTGGCATTTGTATCCAAATATTCTTCCTGCTTTCGATTTAAAAAGCCGTTTTTTTGTGTGATTTGCACAAAACGTTGTTGAGTTGTCACAATTGGTAAATCGGAATTCTCAGGATCAGTTTATTTGTATACGCGTGTCAGGATTTGGGAAAAATAGCCTCAACAACTATTTCCGAAAGGTAGTGTAGCTTTGACGGCAAAAGACGCATATAGAGTTATCAAAAGATTTTACAAAAAGTATCCGCTTACCGCCGGAAGCGAATACAGGCTGATAAGCGACAATCTGTATCTTATCAAGCAGCGCGTTAGCTGTACCGCACATAAACGAAAAAAGGCGCTCGCCGTCAGGTTGGAAAAATATCTGATACGCGCCCGTTATGTGTTTTCCACAGACGGACTTATTGAGCACTTCCGCTCGCATAACTGGAAGCTTAAAACAGCCGATGTCTATGCAATAGGCGACGTACTTTGCACCATTCTCACTTCTTCAATTGCAGGTGAATGCGACAGCTTTATGAAAAACGGCAGGGGAAGCACAGTACGCATGAGCGCCTCTATAGAATCTCTCCGACGCCTTGGCGAGCTCGCTCTTGCTGAAATCTTTGAGGCTTTGTGCCCTACCGAAGCCATTTTCGCCGACTTTACGGGTTTTTCCGAAGGCGACGAGCAGACAAAGGATATATACCGCTCGGCACTTGTAAAATATGCCAAAAAGCACAGAACAGACGAACTGACCGCACTGAGATATGCCGCACGCCGCTGTACGGACGGTCGCCTGCTTGCCGTGTTAGAACCGTTTTCGCGTACACCCGCTATCTTATATTACACCGCTTCTGTTATTACGCTCGCAGGTCTTACCGCGATCTCGGTAATGCTTTGGGGGTGGCTGTCGCTTTTTGCCTTGCTTCCGCTTGCGGAATGCGTTCTCAGCGTGATGGATTTCGTTTTCTCAAGGCTTGTGAGGGCCAAACCTACTCTTCGCCTGAGCCCCGAATTCATCCCTTCAAACGCAAGCACACTGGTAGTTATAACCACGCTTTTATTCGGGGGAAAGAAGGATGACGAACTTTTCGAGCGATTGGAGGAATTCTATCTCCGAGGCGACCGTCCCGAGCTTAAATTCGGCATTTTAGGTGATCTGTGCGACGCATCGAAGCCCGAGCTCGAAGGCGACAGCGAAATAATTGAAAACGCGATAAATCACATTGAGCGTTTGAATGCCGAATACGGCAACGTGTTTTCGCTCTTCATCCGCGAAAGGCACAAAAATGCCGCCGACGGAATCTTCGGCGGTCGGGAACGCAAACGCGGAGCTGTGACCGAGCTTATTGCCGCCATACACGGCAAAGGCAGTCCGCAGACATGCCTGTGTCCGTTTGAGCTTTCCGATATACGCTATCTTCTGACGCTGGACAGCGATACGGACTTGCCTATCGACGGGGCTGAAGACCTTTTGTGCGTAGCGCTGCACCCCGAAAATATGCCTACAGTAAAAGACGGCAAGGTAGTAAGCGGCTTTGGCGTGTTTCAGCCGCTCGTCCGTACACGCCTTTCGGACAGTACGCGAACGTACCATTCGCTTTTCGGCTCGCACTCCTCCGGGATCTACGAACGCGCATCCTATGACCGCTATCAGACGCTTCACGGCAGCGGCGTGTTCTGCGGCAAAGGACTGATTGACGTCAGGCTGTTTGAAGACATTGTCGCGCCGTCAGTTCCCGACGGTGTGATCCTCAGCCACGATGTGATCGAAGGCGGTCTTATTCGCTGTATGCTGGTTTCCGACACGGTATTTTGCGACAGTACACCCAAAAACAGCATATCATATTTCCGTCGTCAGCACCGCTGGGTAAGAGGCGATGTACAAAACATCATCTTCCTCACAAACAGTCGTTCAAACCCGGCTCTGAGTTTCAGACTGCTCGAAAACATCCGCAGACTGCTCACGCCTGTATCGGCGGCCGCAGGTATCGTTATGTGCGCATTCTTTGCCTCAAAAGCAAGTGAGATTCCCCTGTTTTTGCTGCTTTGTTCCAACATCTGGCTTCCCGCACTTCTCGGTATGCTCGGCACTGCCGTCTCGCGTGCCTATACTCCGCGAAGATTTTTCAGCCGCTGTGTCGGGGCGCTGGCACAAAGTCTGGAGGGCACGCTGTATTCGCTGTGCTCGCTTGCCGAAAACGCGGCGACGACCGCCGACGCTATGATACGCTCCTTGTGGCGGCTCACGGTTTCTCATAAAAAGCTCCTAAGCTGGACCACGTTTTCACAGTCAAACGCAGGCAGTGAGGGTACGATATACAGCTATGTGCAAAATCACGTTTCAAGCGTGTTTGCCGGAACTGTCATAGCCGCCTTTTCCGGTTTTACGCTGTTTCGGCTGATCGGACTTTTGTGGTTTTTCTTCCCGGTCATCGCATATATCCTATCCCGTCCGGTGAAGGACAAAACGCCGCCCGTTACCGACGCGGAAAGAAAGACCGTGACCGCTTATGCAAGAGAGATATTTGCATTCTTTGACGAAAACGTCACCAAAAAAACTCACTATCTGCCGCCCGATAACGTACAGCTCTCTCCCGCCGAATGCATAGCTTACAGAACTTCGCCCACCAATATAGGCTTTTATGTCATCAGCCTGATCGCGGCAAGAGATTTTTGCTTTATCGACACACAGTCGCTTGCAAAACGCGCCGAAAGCGTCATATCAACGATCGAAAGCATGGAAAAATGCCGCGGACACCTTTTCAACTGGTACGACATCAAGACCCTGAAGCCGATCGGAGGCAAATATATTTCGGCGGTAGACAGCGGCAACCTCGTCACTATGCTGATATGCGCGGCGGCAGGCTTTGATGAGTATGCGCACGAAAACGCCGCCCTTTCGGGTCTTGCCGAAAGATGCCGCCGCATTGCACACGGTGCGGACTTTTCGATATTTTATAACAAGAAGAAGCATCTGCTTTATCTCGGCTGTAATTCCGACGGAGAGCCTGAAGGAAATATATGCTATGACATGCTGATGAGCGAAATACGCACAACATGTTATTGGCTTTGCGCCTCGGGACGGCTTCCCAAAAAAATGTGGCAATCGCTTTCACGTACAATTACCGCCGAAAACGGATATATCGGCATGGTGTCATGGGCGGGAAGCTGTTTTGAATATTTCATGCCCGAACTCTTCCTGCCGCGCGAACGCGATTCGTTTATCGACGAAAGTATGCGTTTCGCTGTTTCAAGCCAAAAAAGATACCGCAAAAACGGGGTATTCGGTATATCGGAGAGCGGCTATTTTGCATTCGACCCCGATATGAATTACCGCTATAAAGCTCACGGTGTACCTCAGCTTGCACTCAAAAGATATCCGCCGAGCGAGTTTGTCGTTTCGCCCTATTCGTCATTCCTGATGATGCGCGACGACCCGACTGCGTGTCTGAAGAATCTGTCTGCGCTTGAAGATATGGGCTGCCGAGGGAAATACGGCTTTTTCGAAGCGATAGACCTCACGGAAGGCGAAAGCATCGTGCAAAGCTTTATGTCTCATCACTTGGGAATGAGCCTGACTGCATGTGCAAACCTATGCTTTGACGGCGTTTTTATAAAGCGCTTCATGAAAGACAAGCGCCTCTCCGCCTGCCGCGAGCTACTTGCCGAAAGCATACCGAAGGACGCCATGCTTTATATCGGCGAGGATTCACGCACGCCGACGATATCGCGCAGGATAAGCACTGCGCCGGAGATAAGCGACGACAATATATCGCTTATTTCTCCTACCGCGTCGTTTGTTTCTGACAGCGGGCTTACGCTTATAAGCTCGAGCAGCGGTCATATCGGCATGAAATGCGGTGTTTTCGGCGTAAACAGCGCGGTGTTTGAGCTTTATAAAAACACCGGAACTGCATCGTTTACCTTTATTGAAAACGGTGAAAAGCAAAGCTTTACACCGCTTGAGGGAAACATGTCGTTTTCTTATGAGTATTCCGGCAGTCATTTTGCCTTTACCTCGTCGTCGCCGAAATTCCCGGCTTCGGTCGTAGGTACTGTATATCGCAGCTGTCGAACCTTCGCTTTCAAGACAAGGTGTTCAAACGACAGAAGCTGTAAGGTCGGTTTTTCATTTATTCCGATATTGGTGCGCCAGGAAGAGTATTCGGCTCATTCAAACTTTTCATCGATGTTTATCGAATCCTCTTATGACGCTTCAAAACGGATTCTGTATTTCAAACGCAGGGGCGGCAGCTACCCTCACTGTGCCGTAGCGCTTGGCGACGCCTCTCTTGCACCGCAATTCACCGCGAATCTTGAGCATTTAAACGCCCATTCGCTTTACAGCATGTCGGACGTCTTCCCTCTCCCGGATAAATCTAACGGAATCGGCGCGTGCGTAGATCCCGTTTGTGCCATTCTCACCCCCGAATTAAAGGGTGGAAGCGCCGTATTTCTTGTGTCCTGCGGAATAAGCCGCGAGGAATGCGAGGAGCAAATAGAAAAAGCGCGCAAAAGAGCATTTCCGCGTCAGTATATAAAACCGCCGTCCGTGCAGGCGTCGGAGCTTCTTACCGAATGCCTTTTCAAGAAGCCGGGAAGCAGGCTTTCAAGCGTAAATTCCTCATGTCTTTGGAAGCTTTCGCTTTCTGGTAACGTTCCTCTGCGCGTTTTGGAGGTGTACGAAGAAACATCAGAGGTAAAAACGCTGCTCAAAGCTTTTTTACAGCTTAAAAACGCGTTTATATCCACAGAGCTTCTTTTTATAGTACACGAAAAAGAAAAGTATCTCTCGCCGCTAAGAGCATTTATTGACGAGGCTATCAGCGGAGAATACGCGCCGTTTATGTACCGTGCCGGCGGTATTGCCGTTGCCGACGCCGAAAGCTTTACAACGGAAGAAATGGAGTTTTTAAGGCAATACGCATCGGCTGTTACGGAAAGCGACAGCATAACCGGTCAGCGCCCGTCCTCTCCGCTGTTTATACCGCCGGAAATCATTGTGAAAAACGATATCAAGGACGGAGAAACGGTCTTTTCCCCCGACGGATGTGTGCGCGACGCCAAAAAGAGCCACAAAGCCCCTTATTCTTATGTCATGTCGGGGTATTCCTGCGGGACGGTCGTGACCCACGACACGCTCGGATTCGTGTTTTGGAGAAACGCCAGAGAATGCCGCGTAACTCCGTTTGACGGCAGTCCGTATGCTCCGCACTACGGGCTTCGCCTTATCGTCATGTCTGACAGCAAATACTACGACATTGCGGCATATTCGGACGAGGTAGTTTATGAAAACGGCAAAGCGATCTACAGCGGAAGCATTGGCGGGCATAGGTTTTCCCTGACCGTATATGCCAGAAGCAAGCTGCCTGCCGTAGAATATCATTTGCATTTTGAAAACTCATTTGCTCCGGTCTGTATGTTGATCAAGGAACAGCTCTCAGACATGAGCGCCGAAGACAGAAACGGCATCTGGATCTTTCAGAATCAGCGCCACAGCGCCGTGCCGTTTACCGGATTCATGAAATGCAGCGAAAAGTGCGAACTTATAAACGACAGCGCGCTCCTGTTTTGCGGTATAGACGGCGGCAGGCGCGATATACTGGCGATGAAGTGCGAGAAAAGCAATGTTATATTTGCCGTCGGCGGTTCTCCGTCAATAAAAGCAGTGCCGCATATCGCTGAGCTTTGCGCAAAAGAATACCGCGGCGATGAAGCAGAAGCATTCGTCAGGGAATTTACCCCGTGTTTCAGGCTGCAAACAGGAAACAGGGGGCTTGACAGCATGTTTTCTGCCTTTGCGCCATATCAGGCGGCAATTGCGCATTTCTTCGGTAAAACGGGCTTCTACCAGACAAGCGGCGCATTCGGCTTTCGCGATCAGCTCCAGACATGCTTCACTTTAATATATTCATCTCCGAAAACGGTAAAGCGCCATCTGTTGCGCTGTGCCTCGCACCAATACCGTGAAGGCGATGTAATGCATTGGTGGTTCAAAGCACCTCCCGGCGATACAGGCATACGAACGACTTGCAGCGACGATTTTCTCTATCTGCCGTGGGCGGTAGCCGATTATATCGAAAAAACGGGAGACGCAGATATCCTGAAAACAGAAATAAGCTATATGGAATCGCCGCCGCTGAGTTCTGTTGAACGATACGAGACGCCGAAGATCTCTGAATGCAGGGAAACGCTTTATATGCACTGCATACGCGCGCTGGCATACGGAGAGCGGCTCGGTTCTCACGGTCTTTCGCTCATGGGCAGCTGTGACTGGAACGACGGCATGAGCCATATCGGTGCGGCAGGGGTCGGTGAAAGCATTTTTACCTCATGGCTTTATGTGCTGGTATGCAGAGAATTTCTGCCGATAATGAAAAAAGTCGGCGACTTCAAAAGCATTGCGCATTTTACCTCGGTATCCGCAGACCTCGTGCTGGCGCTCGAGCGCCGTGCATTCGACGGCGACAGATATATCCGCGCTATCGATGATAACGGCAACATCGTCGGAGCGGAAAGCTCAGAAGAATGCAAGATCGATATCCTGAGTCAGGCGTTTGCCGCCATGGTCATGGGTAGGACCGAGCGTACCGTAAAAGCCATGAATACCGCCGTAGACAGACTTTTTGACAGACGGCTTAAGATCCTGAAGCTGTTTGACCCGCCGTTTGATTCATACAACGCCGGCTATATTTCGTCATACTGCCCGGGACTTCGTGAAAACGGCGGTCAGTATACTCACGGTGCGCTTTGGGGGATTTTGGGTCTCATACGCTGTGGCGAGACCGCAAAAGCGCTTGAGATATTAAACGCCATAATGCCCTATTCGCATACCGATGAACAGCTTTTCAGAGCCGAACCCTACGTCATAACCGCCGATATTTACAGCGGAAGCCGGGGAGGGCGCGGCGGCTGGAGCTGGTATTCGGGAAGCGCATCGTGGTTCTTCGTTATTGTGCTTGAAGAGATTCTCGGAATACGCCTTTCAAACGATTTCACTCAGATCGACGCGTACCCTCTGACGGATTATTCTGTCACCCTGAAGCTACCTCACGGAACAATAACGGTCTTTGTATCATCTCTCTTTTCCGAAACATCGCTCGATGGCAAGCCGGTCAAGCTTCCCGTCACTTTGACCGACGGAGACCACCGTCTTGAAATAAAGCGTTGACACGAACGGTTTTATATTATATAATAAGTAAAAGACATGCGCCGCAACCAACAGTTGCGGCGTGTGTGCAAGAGCTGCTTGCGCAAAAATCCGGCATATTAAAGCGCTGCTTTCTTTACACAAACGCTGTTTTTGACCTATAATTTTGGCATGGATCGCGATATCTTGCGATTACGATACCATCAACACAACGGAGGATAATTATGAACGCCTTAAACTCAAAAATCAAAGATCTGCGCATGGACGCAAAGCTTACTCAGGATCAGCTGGCAAGCAAGCTCGGAGTTTCTCACCAGGCGATAAGCCAATGGGAAAACGGTACTACCCTTCCGGATATTACAATGCTACCGGATATTGCGGATATATTCGGAGTTACAATAGATTATCTGTTTGACCGGAAGTGCGAAACGAAGAACGACATCGTAACTGACATTTTTCCCGATGACGATACTGTACGCGCGGTCGTATTCTTAGGAAATAAGCTTGTGGAATCCAAGGAGCTGAAGGACAAGCTTCTCAGAGGAAAAGATAACATCGTCTTCAAATACGACGGCGAGGCGCGTGACGTAAAATGTGATTACAGCCTGGAATGTAATAATGTTTCGGGGAATGTAACCGCCGGACACAGTGTCAGTATCAGCGGAAACGTCGGCGGAGCTGTATCCTGCGGTCACTCGTTATCCTGCGGAGAGGTATCCGGAAGCGCCGCCGCAGGTCATTCATTGACCGCAAACGGAGACATAAACGGACCTGCGTCCGCAGGTCACTCGCTTTCATGTCATGATATACACGGCGACGTAAAGGCAAGAAGTGTCAACTGCAAATGTATTTACAATAACGAAAAGTAAAATTGTTAAAAATAACGATTGCAAATTTGAACAGTCTGAGCTATACTTATGGCAAATCAACAACATAAGGAGAAACCTCAATGAAAAAAATTATTGCAGTTGTCCTTGCGGCAGTTATGCTCTGTATGTTCTGCGCATGCGGCGCAGGCGAAAAGGACTTCACAAAAGCCGGCATGACTATCACCCTCACCAACAAATTCGTGGAAAAAGATCTTGTTGCACAGACCGCTTACTACGAATCCAATGACGCCATCGTTACCGCGCTCAGAGAAGGCTTCGACCTCTTCCAGCAGGCAGGTATCGATACCGATATAACACCCAAGCAGTATGCAGAGCTTTGCGTAGCCGCAAACCAGCTTTCCTCTGTTACAGTCGATTCAAACGACAAATACGCTCATTTCTCATATGAGAAAAAGATCAACGGCGAAGATTTCAGCTATGAGGCTTACTGCTTCCGCGCTGACGACGCATTCTGGCTCGTTCAGTTCGCTTGCCACACAAAGAATCTGAGCAAAATGAAGTCCACTTTTGAAAAATACGCAAAAAGCGTCAAATTCAACTAAGACATTCTGATTACAAAACCCCTGCGCAAATAACTTTGCGCAGGGGTTTCTTTATTTCATATACTTTTTGATCTCGTCCTTCATGAGCCATATAAGGAATCCGGTGGGGATCTCCGCCATTGTCCAGCCGGTCTCTATCGCCCAGGGCGCCCATCCCGCGTCGTTCGGTACTCCGTACACCTCTCCGCCGGCACAGTCAAACGCCCTTGCCCATGCACCGTCTATCATCTTGTTTGTACTGTGTATCTGAATGCCGGCAAGGAAGCGGGCAAGTCCTTCAAAAAGCTCCTTTATTCGCTCACTGCCTGTGATGATATATGCCTGAGCAAGTGCAGACGGCAGCCAGTTCAGTGAATAAAGAAGATCGACAACCGGATTTCCGTTTTCCGCAAGCACGGAGCATTCGCCGTCCGCTTTACCCGCGCAGCAGGCTATATAGCCGGTATCCCATTCTATAAACGCTCCGCTCGGATGCCGCTTTTCCGTAAGGCTGTCAAGCACGGTATCAAGCCAGCCGAGATGCTTACTGTCGCCGGTGACCCAATACAGATAAGAAAGCGGCAGCACAAGACGGCAAAGCTCCTGAGTTTCGCTGTGCTCACGCGCGGTTTCGGGGTAGTATTTCTCCATGATCGTGGTAAGTCCGCGCACCGCCGTGTCGCGGTATATCTCCTTGCCCGTGACTTTATATGCAAGTAGCAATGTCGCCATATAATAGCCGTTATAATGTGCGGAAGGCGTTTTTGCCTCGATCTTCGAAAGTTCCTCCGCTTTCATGATTCCCGCAGTGCTCCAGTTCCATTTGCCGTTTTCGAAGCTCAGCGAGGACGTTGAAACTGTTTTTTCCTCCATGCTGATAATATCGGTACGGCAAAAACGCAGTCCGTCAGTACCCGTTGTGCGTACAAGAAAATCAAGGCAGTCAAGTGCTCTGTCGCAATCATTGCCGCCGATACCGATGAGCTTTGAAAAAAGCTGCGGATAGATTATACCGCGGCAGGCGTCGTCATTATAGCACGCATACCACCACGCGCCGTCGCCCGCGCTTCCGTAGCCGTCAAAAATGCCGCCGTAATCCCTTACGTGAGAAATACTGTACTTCAAGAACGCTTCTATATAGTCTTTTTTGTCAGACACTCCGTTTTTAAGATCGTGAAGCGCAAACAAAAGCGCCGTTTCGCCCGATGTATCGGTACGGGTATTATATGCCCGCTTCTGCTTTCCGTCGGGATATATTTCCGCTGCCATTCCCTCTGTCATTGTATACGGAGTGCCGTCGGGATTTCGCATAGTCATATCTGCGGCAAAATGCCAATTCACCGCCCTGTCGGCGCTTTCTGCGATCAGTTCGTCAATGGGCTTGTCCTCCCTGACGGTATAATAACCGTTTTCCGAGTATATGGCATTATAGCAAGCCTCATCAAGAGTCATGCCGAAAAGCGCATCAAGTATATATCTGAAAAAAGCATACCACTTTTTCTTAGGTGAAAAGCGTGCTCTCGCGAAATTACCGCAGGCAAAGGCACAGAACAAAACCTTTTCGCGCTCATACCAGAGCGCCGCGTCTCCCTTGGACGGCTTTTCCACAGTTTCGGTCTTGTAAAAGCCGTTCGGATTATGCTTGTAATAAAGGAGCGGCTTCGGCTCTTTTGACGACGTATAGCAGCATACGCGGCAGTTTGTCTGCTCGTCAAGGATATCGCCCTCCTCCAGACCATCGCATTCAAAAACGGGTGACACAACGGGACGGTCGAAACGTGTGCTCACCGGCGGCTGACAGCATACGGTCATTATATAAGGACACATGATGCAAAGCACCGGTTTGCCGGAAAAACAGATGCTGTCTGCCGCCATGCGTTCAGCCGGCTTAAACAGCATACCTCCGCTTTCGCCGCTTCCGTCAAAAACAAAACCGTCAAATTCATCAAAATCGATTTCAGGAAGCTCAGCCTGACCGACGACCGTACACTCCGCACCCGAACGGTCAAGGAGCTGTGACAGGTCGCTTCCCGAAAAGTTGTTTACATATAAAATTTTCATAATAATTACCTCGAAAAGATCTTGTCGGCGAACTCCGCCGATTTTTATATAGTACACTATCTGCCCGTTCTTTTCAAGACTTTCGCCAATATTTTGTTGACAACAAAGATTTTTTATAGTACAATACAGTTAATCAACCGAGGAAGGTACTCATATGCGCACAGCACGGCTTACATACAAAATAACGCTTTCGGCAATGTTTATTGCCCTGGGGATAGTCCTGCCGTTTCTCACCGGTCAGATCCCTACTGTCGGAAATATGCTTCTGCCGATGCACATACCGGTCATTCTCTGCGGCTTCGTCTGCGGCTGGCAATACGGTCTTGCAGTCGGTTTTGTCACTCCGATACTCCGCTCGCTTATCTTCCATGCGCCTCCCATGATGCCGACGGCGTTTGCTATGGCGTTCGAGCTCGCGGCATACGGTCTGCTTTGCGGACTGCTTTACAGCATTCTGCCGAAAAAAACTCTTTATTTGTATGCAAGTCTTGTTGCTGCAATGATAGGCGGACGTATCATATGGGGTATCGTTATGCTTTGCATAACCGGGCTGTCGGGCTCGGCCTTCGGATTTGAGACGTTCATAAGCGGAGCGTTTTTGACGGCTTTTCCGGGAATCATTCTTCAGCTTCTCATCATACCGCCGGCAGTCAAAGCCGCCGAGCATTTCTCGCCAAAAGCAATAACGGGCGCTTAACACAAAGAAATTAACAGACCGATAAACTTTTTTTGAAAAAGCTATTGCATAATGTCGCAATATATGTTATAATAATATTCAGTATGAAAGGAGTGGGTTGACGCCCACTCCGATTTTTATGGTTGGCAGGACGGAATACGAACTCTGCCAAAAAGGTGCTTATGAGAAAAAACATTGCCGAAACCGTTCGGAGTCTTGTGTGCGGTCCGCTCATGGACGCCGGTTTTACCCTATGGAACGTTAAATATGAAAAAGAAGGCGCGGATTTTGTCCTTTCGGTCGAAGTTGACAGAGAGGGCGGCGTGGATATGGACGCCTGCTCGGTCGCAAACGATATCGTTGAACCCATCGTCGACGAAGCCGACCCTATCGAAGGAGCGTACTGCCTCGAAGTGGCGTCGGCCGGTATGTACCGCGAGCTGCTGAAGCCTGAGCACTATGCCGCCGCGCTTGAAAAACAAACGACAGTAACGGTCAAAACCTTCAAACCGGTAAACGGATTGAAGGAATTCGAAGGAAAGCTTGTCGCCGCCGACGAAAACACCGTCACCGTAAACGACATCACAACAGAGAAGAAAAACATCGCTAAAATAACAGCAGTATTTGAATAACGGAGGAATTGCGGAAAAATGAATAAAGAATTTTTTGATGCGCTCGAAGCCATTGAAAAGGAAAAAGGTATACCGAGAGAATATATAATCGAAAAGGTGGAAGCGGCTCTTATGACCGCCTTCAAGCGCGACAACAGCGGTCTTTCTAACGCTCGCGTCAAGCTTGACCCCGAGAAAAAGGACTTCAAATTCTTTCGTGAGCTTACCGTAGTTGACGAGGTTCAGGACGAAAAAACAGAGATCTCGCTTGAAGAGGCGCGCAAAAAATCAAGACGCTACTCGGTCGGAGATATATACGAGGTGGAGATAAAAACCACCAATTTCGGAAGAATTACCGCTCAGATGGGCAAAGGCGTCATCATCCAGGGCATTCGCGAAGCAGAACGCGGCATGATGATAAAGGAATACGAGGAAAAGAAGGAAGAGATCGTCACCGCTGTCGTTGAGATGGTCGACCCTCTCACGCAAAACGCAGTACTCGAGCTTGGCAAAAACCGCATGACGCTCTTCCGCGCAGAACAGATCCCCGGTGAAACCCTCACCCCCGGACAGAGAGTAAAGGTCTTTGTCACGGAAGTCAAAAAATCGCTCCGCGGTCCTTCGGTATCCCTTTCGAGAATACATCCCGGATTGATCCGGCGTTTGTTTGAACTCGAAGTGCCCGAGATCGCCGACGGTACTGTTGAGATCAAAGCTATCGCACGCGAAGCGGGCAGCCGTACAAAGATGGCGGTTCTGAGCAACGACGAAAACGTCGATCCTATCGGCACTTGCATAGGTCCAAAAGGGGCGCGTAAGAGCAAGATAACTCAGGAGATCTGCAACGAAAAGATCGATATCATCAAGTATTCCGACGTCAGCGAAGAATTCATCGCCGCCGCTCTTGCACCCGCAACAGTAATTTCGGTTTCACCCGTATCCGATAACGACCGTATGTACAGAGTTATCGTCAGCGACGACCAGCTCTCTCTTGCGATCGGCAAGGAAGGTCAGAACGCAAGACTTGCCGCAAAGCTTACCGGCTTCAAGATCGATATCAAACCTTCCTCAGCTCCCGAAGAAGTCATTGCGGCAGCAGACGCGATTCAGGACGAACAGACCGACGAAGCCGATGCTTCCGAAGAATAACCGGAGGAAGCGGCAATGCCGGAAATAAAAAGCCAGCCGCTCAGAAAATGTCTGGGCTGCAACGAAATGAAGAATAAGCGCTCGTTGCTTCGAATCGTCAGAAGCAAGGACGGCAACATATTTTTCGACTCTACCGGAAAGGCGGCAGGTCGCGGCGCATATATTTGTAAGAGCGCAGAATGCTTTAAAAAATGCCGCAAGAGCGGTCGTCTTGAAAAAAACTTCAAAGCAAAGATCGACGATAGCATATATAACGAATTGGAATCAAAACTCATCGAAGGAACAGTGGATACTATTGAATAAAGCCTTACAGTGCATTGGTCTGGCAAAAAAGGCCGGACGGCTGGCGGCAGGGACTCAAAACGTCATAGACGCGATCAGAAGCCAAAAGGCCGTTGAAGTTATTGTGGCTTCGGACGTTTCTGATAACACCGCCAAGCTTTTGGGTGATAAGTCAACGTCTTACGGAGTTAAAATTCAAAACTCCGGATATACCAGAGCAGAGCTCGGAAACATTCTCGGAACGGCGGCGTGTGCCTGTGTCGCGTTTACGGACAGCAGCTTTGCATTAATGTACCAACGGGCAATAGAAGAACTGCGGAGGTAATACAGATGGCAGAAGAAAAGATTAGAATCAATTCCCTCGCAAAGGAACTGAACATGAAGGGCAAGGACCTGATGGATGTTCTAAACGCTCACGGCTTTGCCGTGAAAAGCTCTATGACTGCGCTTGACAGCCCCGAGCTTTCCGTGATATTTGAATATGTCACTCAAAACAACCAAACAGATATAGAAGCCTTTTTCAAGGTCTATGACGAAAAAAAGGAAGCCAAGAAGAAAGCCGAAGACGCCGAAAAAGAGCGCGTCAAGGCCGAAAACAAAAAACAGCGCGACGCTATGAAGCCCAAAAAGCCTCAGAACCAGCAAAACGCCCAGCAAAAGCCTCAGCAGAACCAGCGCAAGCGCTCTATAAGTGACGTACGCGTCGTCGATACCAGAGGCACAGTCTCTGTCAACGAATCGAAATACGACGATAAGCTCGACGCGATCGTCCCCGATGCAGATAAGCTTGACGGAAACGCAAAGCAGAAGATCAAAAAGAAGAACAACCGCGGCGACTACCAAGGCAAGGATAAGCAGCGCGAAAACTTCGACAAACAAAAGAATGTTCCCCAAAAGAGCAAGCCGAAGCCCGTTCAGCTCCGTATCACCGTTCCTGACGAGATCACCGTTTCCGAGCTTGCCAGCCGCATGAAGATCACCGCCAGTGAAGTGATTAAAAAGCTC
This sequence comes from uncultured Ruminococcus sp., assembly GCA_964630005.1. Lineage (GTDB taxonomy): Bacteria > Bacillota > Clostridia > Oscillospirales > CAG-382 > UBA1206. The sequence continues at coordinate 22,980 of CAZVSW010000012.1, forward strand.
ATGGGCATGGGCGTAATGGCAACTATCAATCAGACTATCGATTTCGATACCGCTTACCTTATTGCGGATGAATTCAAGATCAAGGTGGATAAAGAAGTTGTCGTTTCCATCGAAGATAAGCTCTT
>CAZVSW010000013.1:0-22497 GCA_964630005.1 uncultured Ruminococcus sp.
ACCGGGTATTTGCCGGCGGCGGTTTCGCCCGAAAGCATTACGGCGCTCGTGCCGTCGTACACTGCGTTGGCGATATCGGAAATTTCGGCTCTGGTGGGGCGCGGGTTAGCTATCATGGATTCAAGCATTTCCGTTGCGGTAATGACTCTCTTGCCGCGCAGACGGCAGGCGGTGATAAGCTTTTTCTGAATTGCGGGAAGCTGTTCAAACGGTATCTCCACGCCCATGTCGCCTCTTGCGACCATGATGCCGTCGGCGGCGTCGATTATCTCTTCAATATTCTCAACGCCGGTGCTGTTTTCGATCTTGGCGATTATATCAATTTCCTTACCGCCGTTTTCTGCAAGAAAATTGCGTACGTCGTCAACATTTTCTCTGACGGAGACAAAGGAACATGCCACGAAATCCACGTCATTTTCGATGCCGAACAGCAGGTCTTTTTTGTCCTGCTCGCTGAGATATTCCTGCTTGAAGACCTTGCCGGGAAAGCTCATGCTCTTTCTGTCGCTGAGCGTACCGCCGATAACGACTGTGGTATGAATATTCTGACCTTCGCAGATGTCGACGCGGAACTCCATCAGACCGTTATTTAAAAGTATCGTATCCCCGGTGCTGAGCTCGTTAGGGAGGTTTTTATACGACACAGATACGCGCTCCTCGTCGCCAACGATCTCTTCGGAGGTAAAAGTAAAGCTGTCGCCCGGCTTCAGCTCGATCTTCCCGTTTTTGAAGGTACGGATGCGGTATTCCGGTCCTTTTGTGTCAAGCATGATCGGTATGGGTTGTTGCATACGTTCGCGTACACGCTTTATCATCTCGATCTTTTCGAGGTGTTCCTCGTGAGTGCCGTGAGAGAAATTGAGCCTTGCCACGTTCATTCCGGCTTTTATCATTTCCTCAAGAACATGCTCGTCGGTGCTTGAAGGTCCTATTGTACAGATAATTTTTGTTCGTTTCATTGGTTTGCTCCTGTATATGATAGAAAAATGACCGTATGTCAGTCACTCTGTTATTGGCGTTGAAGGTTCAGAATGCCTGATGTTTTAAGATGCTCCTCGATCAGGGCGCAGTTGTTTTCGCACTTTCCTTTTGCTATGGCAACGCAAAGGGCGCGAATGGTCTGCCCTATTTGCTTGCCGGGCGGCACGCCGAGTGAGAGCAGTTTTTCTGCGGTGATGTCAAGGTTTTTTGAGGTTATAAATCCGTTTTCCGAGCGAATTCGCCTGATGCTTTCATAAGCGCCGGCATTTTCGGAAAGCAATGCCGCGTCCATGAGAAGGTCGGTCTCGTTATCTATGCCGAGGAGTTTGATTTTTATGTCGTCGCTCGGCATAGGGCATAGGTTTTGAAGTCTTGTCACCCGTGAGGCGATCGCCTTTGGCGCTTTAAGCGTTTTCATGGCGCTTTCGGCGGCATCTGCTGTTTCAAACAGCGCCGCAAAGCGCAGCGGCAGATCATGCGGAAGCATTTTCAGTATATGCGCGCGTCTGGCTGAAAAGCCGGGTATTACAACCGAAAAAACATCGCGGTACGTGTCGATCACGCGGCAAGCGCCGACGCCGCATATAAGCTTTGAAAGCTCCGCATATATTCTTTCAGCCGAGATGCGCGAAAGCGTAGGCGCGTATTGGAAGATCGCCTTTGCGGTATCTTCGTGTATGCCGAAATCAAGGGTCGAAGAGAAGCGGAGTGCACGCAGTATGCGCAGCGCATCCTCGCGAAAGCGCAGGGAGGGCGTACCGACACAGCGGATAAGACGTGCGTTTATATCATTGACGCCGCCGAACGGGTCGATCAGACCGCTGTTTTTGCTCCATGCGATTGCGTTTACTGTAAAATCGCGCCGCGCGAGATCGTCGTTTATGTTTCTGAGAAGCTTTACGCTGTTCGGGTGGCGTCCGTCGCTGACGCCGATATCAGAGCGAAATGTTGTAAGCTCAAACGGAACTCCGTCGACTACGGCGGTTACCGTGCCAAACACCGAACCGGTATCGACGACCTTTACGAACTGTTCGAGGAGGCGTTTGGTTTCCTGCGGGGGAGTTGAAACGGCAATATCAAGGTCGCTTGCGTTTCGGTTCATGAGTATATCACGAACGTAGCCGCCCACGGCGTACGCTTCGATGCCAAGGCTTTCAAGAAGCCCGAGCAGGCGCTTTGCGGGCTTGTCAGATGCTAAAATCAACTCAAACATGCAGATGATCTCCAACTTGTTAAGAAAAAGCCGGGTGAGCCCCGGCTTCCTATTAAATTATATCATATCATCCGGCTCAAGCGCAATGTTAATTTCAACGATATTGCCGAAATGAATATGCGACATTGTGTGAAATAAAACAATCAGATGCCGAAGAAATCGAGCGATTTGAGGAATTGCTCTTCCCAGCAGCGCCATTCGTGATTGCCTGCGGATTCTGCGTAGGTTATGTCGAAGTTGTTTGCGACGAGCAATTCGTGGGTCTTGCGGCTGTCTTCAAGCAAAAAGTCTTCTGTTCCGCACCACATGTATATAGGCGGCTTTCTCAAGTTGTTGGCGACGGTATTTTCGACGTACGCGTCGATAGTGTGCTTATAGCGCTTTTCGGGAGTGTCGCCGAAGATAGAATCCCAATACGGCCCGACCTGATGCTTTACATAGTCATACGCGCCGGAGTAGCAGGCGATCTTTTCGAAACGGTCGCCGCGGGCAAGACCGATCTTCAGCGCGCCGTAGCCGCCCATCGAAAGACCTGCGATGAAGTTATCTTCTCTTTTGTCGGAAAGCTGAGGGAAAAAGCGGCGTGCAACGGCAGGGACTTCGTCTGCGACGTGGGTGAAAAAGGGTCTGTAGCCGCATTCCATGTCGGTATACCAGCCCATGTGTGTCGTAGGCATAATAACTGCGATGTTTTTGCCGATCAGGAAACGCTCGATCGACGTATAACGCGACCAGTTTGCCTGGTTGTCGCTCATACCGTGAAGCAGATATACTGTTTTAAGTGTGGGCGAGGTGGGGTTTTCGGGCATGAATACGTTCATTTCCGTATTCATTCCGAGCGTAGAGGACATGAAGGTTATTTGCATTAATGCCATGATGATTCTCCTGTATGTTTATTTATCGATATATTTTTCGATGTATTTATATGCGTATTTAAAGATTAAAATTGCTAAAAAGCCGATTCCGACGCCGATAACAGCGCCGCATACGACGTCGCTTATGAAATGTACGCGGAAGTAAAGCCGCGAAAAGCCGATGAGCGTTGCCCATACTGCGGCGGGGACGCCGAAGCGCTTGCCGTTATAATACCATATCACGCATGCCGACGCGAATGACGAGAGCGAGTGACCCGACGGGAACGAGTATTCCGACGGCGGAGGTATTACAAGCGGAATGGACGTGTCGACCTGAAAGGGACGCAGGCGCGCAACGATGTTCTTTAGCGCGAGGTTGTTGAGCAGCAGACATAGCACCAGCGTCAGAGCGAGGGCAAAGCCGCACCTTCTGCTTTTTTTGAAAAACATCATAACTATAGCGCAGATGATCCATATAATTCCCGCGTTGCCGGTAAAGGTTATGAATTTGAATACGGCGTCTGCAAACGGGCCGGAAAGCACAGAACTCAGAGCTTCAAGCAGAGTAAGTTCAAATTTATCAAGTGCGGATAGCATGTAGGCTGATACCTCGATTTATATTACGGAATTAGATTATCACAAAAATGTCTCCATGTCAATAATAAACCTTGACAAGCGTGAAATGTGTGTTATAATATCTTTGTATATAAGAAAATGGAGATCAGATCGCTGATAAAGCGCCGAATATGATTATAAGCAAAGTCAGCGCGATCTGAGTGCGGAAACACGAACAAAAAGTTGGCTTTTTGCTCATATTTCTACGGCTTGAATTGTATTCAGGGGCTAAAACCCTTATGGTTTTCCCATTGACGCCCCGCTTTCCTTCCGAAGCTGAAATAAAATTTAGTCTGGGGGTACTGTATGAAAAACATAATTCTTGAAAAGGGATATAAAATCGAAACAGGTGTGCCGATATCAAACTCGTTCGCTCTGACGGGAAATGAGCGCACGGACGGGCTTACTGACGACGCTGTTTTATCTTTGAATTTCGGCGACGCTTGTTGGTCAAAGTTTTACCGCGGACTGAGCCGCAGTGTAACCGTTGAGCTTGACGGTGAGTACGGCGTTAACGGCTTTGAGATCACGTTCCTGCACAATAAATCTGCCGGGATATTCACTCCTCGTACGGTTGAACTTTATGTTTCGGAAAACGGCGTCGATTATATGCCTGCGTATACCGTCGAAAGCCTTGTTTCTCAGTCTGACCCGGAAATTAAATATTCTGAATTTGCGTTGACTGACGCCGCGCGCTATAAAGCCCGCTTTATAAAACTTACTTTTGATGTCGATGTGTTTGCTTTTGCCGGCGGCTTCAAACTTTTCGGCGATGATGCTGACGGCAGTGAGCTGACGTTCACACGCTCTCCGGCGGTATCGCGCCGCCGCGGTATGAGAAAGCGCGAGGAGGGTTATTCTTCGACCGTTATCATCTATCACGGCTATTGGGACAGTACGATGAACTACGGCGAGCATTACGTCAAGAATACGGTTGACGACCTGCTTCCGTATGTCGGTTATATCGGCGAAAACGGCGAAGTCGTTGACACTATGTTTGATTCCGTGGTGTTCCTGCTTCTTCAAAGCCGGTCTCCGTCGGGCGGAAAAACCGTTTTCTTTGGCAGCGGCGAAAATAACGCTACCATAAAGAGCGATTTCGAATGCTTTGCGGAAAATCTCTTTTTGCCGGGCTATAATATGGATGCGCTCAACACCGCGTTCGGCATGGTAAAAAAACAGCTCGGTCTGAGCGGCGATACAAAGCTGAATGTTTCGGTACAGCTCCCGTTTGTATACAAGACCGACCTTCCGTTCGGCGATATCAACGACGACGGAGCGCCGGAATATGCGCGCACATTGGACGAAAGATTGGCGATTTACGAATATTACATCGATAAAATTGCCGGCGAATTCAACCAAAAATGTTTCGAAAATATTGAACTCGCCGCCTTTTATCAGGGCTGTGAGGGCGTTCCGATAGCTATGAGCGACGACGAGAGAAAGCTTTTCAGAGCTGTTAACGACGCGGTTCATGCGCGGGGATTTAAGGCAACGTGGATACCGTGCTTCCTCGGTCACGGCTTTGAAAGCTGGAAGGAGCTCGGCTTTGACTTTGCATATCTTCAGCCGAACTATATGTTCCACCCTTGGAAAAAGGAGTGCCTTGGCGAATTCGCCGAAATCATCGACAGCTACGAGCTCGGTGCGGAGATTGAGATCAATCACACCGCCGTCAATCCAGACAGCGAGCAGTTTGAGCGCGATAGCCAAAAGTACATCGATTATCTTGATTACGGCGCAAAATGCGGCTATATGCACGCGGCTCTGGCGTTTTATCAGGGCGCAGGTCCCGGCAGCTTTTATAACGCGGCTTTTTCAAAGGACAGCAGAGCAAGAAATATATACGATAGAACCTATCGTTTTATAAAAGAAAAATATGACCCCGAAAAGGAAAATCTTAAGGAGGATACACCAATGGAAAACATCAATGAAATGACACAAAGCACCGCCGAAATGGAGGAAAACGCTGTAGAAGCAGCTGAAAACACCTCCCTTGATATCACTGCTTCAGAAGAGAACGCCGCCGAAGCGGCTGTTGAAGAAAGCGTAGCTGAAGCTGCTGTCAAAGGCGCGGCAGGCAAGGCTTCCGCAAAGTTAAAGGAAACAGCAGAACAGCTCAAAACCAAGGCTGCCGCCGCAGGAATTGCTACTGCGCAGAAGGCAAAGGCCGCTGCCGCCGTAATGAAGGATAAGACTGTCGTCGTTCGTGAAAAAGCGGGCGCAAAGGCTGCCGATGTAAAGAAAAAGACCGTCGAAACCGCTTCAAAGGCGGTCGCAAAGGGCAAGGTCGTGGCAGTCAAGGCTAAGGAAATGCCCGAAAGCCACAAGATGGCGATCGTCGGTGTGATTAGTGCGTTTGCGGCTGTTATCTGTGCGCTTTCCGGCGGCTCTGACAGCGAAGATCAGTAATAAGCCCGGAGCTGAAAGCTTATGAAAAAGACGATCGCACTGCTCCTGTCGCTTCTCATAGCGTCGGCCGCTTTCCTTTCCGCTTGCGGGAACAACGATGTGGAAAGCTCTGACGATATCAGCAATCCCCCGGCTGATACAAGCCGTGCTGAAAGCTCCGATGAAAGCAACGGCTGGGTCGACGGTAAAGTCGGCTACCTCGGCGACGGCAACTGGGGAAGAGAAATGCCCGAATTTATTTGGGATAAGGACACCTTTACCGTTCTTGTATACGGCAATAATGTTGCAACAACATATTATTCCGAAGAGATCGAACCGTATCTTTACGACACTACCGATAATATAATCAACGAAGCCGTCGAGGCGCGTAACAACATCATCTTCGACAGATACGGCGTTGAGATCAAGGCTCAACTTTGCGACGACGTCTATGTCACGCTGAAGCAACAGGTCGAAGGCGGAGGCGATGATTGTGCCGACGCCGCCATGCCGTTTCTTACGGCGTGCGCCGTGCTTGCACAAAACGGCGAGCTTTATGACCTCAGGGAATTTGAAAGCGACGGATATATCGATCTTTCGATGCCGTGGTGGGAAAGCAATGCCACCGAATCTTTTTCGATCGCCGATAAGGTGTATTTTGCCGTGGGCGATATGTCTATAATGCAGAAGGTCTGCTGTAATGCGATAATGTTCAATAAAGACCTGCTTGCTATGAAGCATCCCGATATTGATCTTTATCAGGTCGTTCGCGACAAAAAGTGGACATACGATCTGATGATGCAGCTTTCGAAGGATTATACATACGAATCGGACAATCAGGACGGTATGACCTGGACCGATACCTGGGGATATGGCTCTACCAACGGCAGTGCCGTGTCGCATTATTTGGCGGCAGGCCAGCGTCTTGTTAAAAAAGATGAAAATGACGAGCCGATTCTGGCTCTCGGTACGACCGAGAGGGATATTGAAATCCTGCAAAAGATTCTTTCCACCTTCAGCGAACAGAACAACTGGGTGATCAGAGCGGAGGATATGGGCGGCGACATCTGGGACAGATGCGTACGCATTTTCGGAGAGGGCAGAAACCTTTTCAGAGTTACTGCGTTTTCTGCCGTGAAAAAGATCCGCATATATGACGTAAACTTCGGACTTATTCCGTACCCGATGATGGACGAAACTCAGGACGAGTATTTCACTCCGTGCGGTGCGAAGTACGCATACGGCTGTGTGATCCCGCTTTCTGCGCCCGATCCCGAATTTTCCGCCTTCATGCTGGATGCAATGTGCGCCGTCTCCAAGGGCGACAATGCTTCCGGTCTTACCCGCGCTTATATTGAGGTCGTGCTCAAAGGCAAGGATCTCAAGGCTGATGAGGTCGCGTGCGATATTCTTGATAACTATGTTTTCAATAATATTGTCTATGACCTCGGAATCATCTATGATTTCGGCATTGACAATATGATAACCAAGCTTGTCAAGGCAAACAGCAGCGATATCATGTCGGAGCTTGACGCCAACAGGGATTCGATTACAGCAAAAATTGAGGACGTTGTGATCCTCTATAACGACAGATAACTGTTTACCGGTTATCGGAGCGGAGATGATGAATATGAAAAAAACAATTGCACTTTTGCTTTGCCTGCTGATGGCGGGCTCTGCCTTTCTGACCTCCTGCGGGAATGACCAAACCGAAGAATCTTCAGACGTTACTCAGCAGAGCGAAGCTTCCGAAATCGAAGGGAACGAGAGCTCTGAAAGTGATAACGGTTGGGTAGATGGGATCGTAGGATATCTCGGCGACGGCAACTGGGGAAGAGAAATGCCTGAATTTGTTTGGGACAAAGACACCTTCTCGGTGCTTGTATATAACAACAGCATTCAGGACACCTATTTTTCCGAAGAGATCGAGCCCGATCTTTATGATACGACCGATAACATCATCAGCGAAGCAGTCAGAAACAGAAACGATATTATTATGGAAAGATACGGCGTTGAGATCAAAGCGGTTCTTTGCAACGACGTAAACGTCACACTCAAGCAACAGCTTGAAGGCGGCGGAGACGACTGCGCCGACGCTGCCATGCCGTTTCTTTCGGTTTGCGCCACGCTTGCGCAGGGCGGCTATCTCTATGACCTCAGAGAGTTTGAAGCCGACGGATATATCGACCTTTCTATGCCGTGGTGGGAAGAAAATGCCACAAAATCGTTTTCCATCGCCGACAAGGTATATTTCGCCATCGGCGATATGTCGATAATGCAAAAGATCGTTTCGTCGGCGATCATGTTCAATAAGGATCTGCTTGCCGTCAAGCATCCCGAGATCAATATGTATGATCTCGTCCGCGAAAAGAAGTGGACTTATGACATGCTCATGTCGCTTTCGAAGGATTATACCTATGAATCCGACAACAGCGACGGCATGACATGGCTTGATACATGGGGCTACGGCGGTACATACGGCAATATAGGGTCGTTTTATACCGCTTCGGGTTACAGACTTGTCGAAAAGGATTCCGACGACAATCCCGTTCTCGGTATCGGTACGTCCGAAAAAAACATCAATGTGATCCAGAAGCTCCTTTCAACGCTCAGCGAAAAGAATACATGGGTACTTCACGCCGAGGAAATGGGCGATGATAAATGGAATAAATGCGTCAAGTTCTTTGGCGAGGGCAGAAACCTTTTCAGAAGCACAGCTTTTTCCGCAGTCAAGAAGGTGCGCGTCTATGACGTTAATTTCGGTATAGTCCCTTATCCTATGTTTGACGAGGAGCAGGATGATTACTATACGCCGTGCTCTGCCAAATATGCTTACGGCGTTGTAATTCCGCTTTCGGCGCCTATTCCCGAATTTTCCGCTTTCATACTCGACGCGATGTGCGCCGTTTCAAAGGGCGAAAATTCCTCGGGTCTTACCAGAGCGTATACCGAAGTCGTGCTGAAGGGCAAGGATCTTAAGGCGGACGAAGAAGCATGCGAGATTCTCGATAAATATGTTTTCAACAATATCGTGTATGATCTCGGCAATGTTTACGATTTTGGCATAGATACGATGCTTTATAAGCTTGTTCAGGACGGAAGCAGTGATATTGTCTCTGCACTCGATTCAAATAAAGAAGCGTTTCAGGCCAAGATAGATGACGTTATAACTCTTTATAACGACAGATAAGTAAAAAGGATAATATAATGGAAATAATGAGGGCGAATACGAACGACGCGGGTCAGCGGCTTGATAAATTTCTTACCAAGCGTTACAGATCGATGCCGACCGCGCTGCTTTATAAATATATCCGCACTAAACGTATCAAGGTCAACGGCAAACGGGCTAAGGAAAATCAGCTCCTTAATGCAGGCGACGAGATACTCCTTTATATACCAGATGAATTCACCGGAGGAAGCCGCAGGGACGAAGCGTTCATGCGGCTTCAGCCGCGTATCAGGGTGGCTTATGAGGATGATAATATCATCATTGCGGATAAAAAGGCCGGTATGCTGGTGCATTCCGACGAGGGTTGTGAAGGAGACACGCTGATCGATCATATCAAGGCGTATTTATATAGAAAAAACGAGTATCGTCCGGAGGATGAAAATTCGTTTGCGCCGGCTCTGTGCAACCGTATCGACCGCAATACGGCGGGGCTTGTTATCGCGGCGAAAAACGCAGAGGCGCTTCGCGATATGAACGAGACGATCCGGAATCGCGGGGTGAAAAAGCTGTATCTTGCCGCTTGCCACGGCTTTTTTGAAAAAAAGCAGGGAAAAATGACCGCGTATCTCGAAAAAAATGCAGCCGAAAACAAGGTTTTTGTAAAGTCAAAGGCGGGGAAGAATACCCGTACCGCCGAGCTTAAGTATCGCGTTATTGCCGAAAGCCGCGAAAGAGGACTTTCGCTTTTGGAAATAGAGCTTCTGACGGGCAGAACACACCAAATAAGGGCTCAGATGGCGGACAGCGGTCACCCGCTGCTCGGCGACGGCAAATACGCCGTAAACAAGGACGACCGCCGTATCGGATATTCATTTCAGGCGTTGTGCTCGTTTTCGCTGACATTTGAAGAGCCGGAGGGAAGTCTTGCTTACCTCAGCGGAAAAACCGTAAAGGCGGCAAGACCCGAATTTACGGAGCTGTTTTGAAAAAATAGGACGGCGGAAGCAGATGGCAGAAGAATACTACAAACCGTGCAGAGAATTTGACATCTGCAATGAACTGATCGAAAAATACTTTAACACACAGCAATATGAGAAATGCTTTGAGGGACATTTGTCTCTCGCTGAAAAGGGCTATCCTCTTGCCGAGTGTCAGGTCGGATATTTCTATTACGACGGTATAGGAGTAGAAAAAGACCTTGAAAAAGCGGTGCGGTGGACGCGCAGAGCCGCCGATCACGGCGACCGTGACGGACAATTCAACCTTGCATGGTTCTATGAGGACGCTATCGGTGTAGAGCGTGATATGGAGCAATCGGCTTTTTGGTATCGAAAGGCGGCTTTGCAGCATCACGATCTTGCAACGGAAAAATGCAGTGAGCTTGGTATATCTCTTGCCGACGAGGCTTTTGACAGAGAGTCTGTCCGCAAGGAGCTTAAATGCAGAATATTTCCGCTGAATTATTTGACGTCTTACAAATACACGGTCATATGTTCCAATTTTGAAGGTAAATGGATATTGTCAAAGCACAAAAAGCGGGATACCTGGGAAACTCAGGGCGGTCACATCGAGGACGGAGAAACGCCGCTTGAAGCGGCGAAGCGCGAGTTGTTTGAGGAAAGCGGAATTCGTGACGCCGACGTTTACCCCGTCTGCGACTATTGGAGATTCGATCGATTCCGATGCTCAAACGGTATGGTCTTTTTCGCCGTCGTTCACTCTATCGGAGCTTTGCCCGAAAGCGAAATGAAGGAGATCGGTATTTTTGACAAACTACCGGAGAATCTCACGTATCCACAGACATCTCCCGTGCTTTATGCGGAGGCGGAAAGACTGCTGAAAGGTAACTTAAAATGAACGACTATGTAATCAAGCCGATGGAAACGGAAGACGAGATAAACGGAAAAGCCTATGTGCACTATAAATCATGGCACGAGGCATATTCCGATCTGGTCGATCCTGAATATATGAAAAAGCTTACTCTCGAAAAAAACGTCAGGAACGCACACCTTTGGACTGATAATATTCTTGTCGCGAAAGACGGCGAAAAGGTTATAGGTTTTGTGGGCTACGGTGTATACCGTAACGACCCACTTTCCGGGTGCGGAGAGATTTTTTCGATATATGTGCTGGCGGAGTATTACGGCAAAAAAGTCGGTTATGCACTTATGAATGCGGCTTTTGAAAAGCTTGCCGATTATAAGAAGATCGCACTTTGGGTGCTGAAAGGCAACGAAAGGGCGATCCGCTTTTATGAAAGATACGGATTTCGCTTTGACGGTACTGAAGCCGAAATAATTATTGGTACACCGAACACGGAGCTTCGTATGATCTATGAAAGAGACTGACTAATGATCGATCTGTCATCGTTCCAAAACCAAAACAAAAGAGCCGTTGAAAAATAGCGGCTCTGATTTTTTATGCGGTCTGATTACTGGCGCAGCTTACGGCAATATTGGGTGCAAAGCTTATCCGTACATTCCGAGCATCTTAACGCTACGTTGGTCTGTTCCCAAAAGCGCTCCGGATACATCATTACGCAAAGCTCCCATACGACCCATGCCGCAAAAGCAAGGACGAGCAAAGAGACCGAATAAAAACTGTTTATAAAAAGCATTGGGGTAAACATCATTAAATGATCCCAATTGAATATTCTGCAAGTCGTGCAGCATCGGTTTCTCATGATCAGCCGGAACGGACACCATATAAGAACGCATATCAGATCGCAGGCATAAAACGCTACGCTTATAAGAAAGAGATGCTCGGCCGCAAGAATGTCAAAGTGATACAGAACTCCAAGCGCTAAGATGAGCGCTGTCCACAGCAGGAAAACTTTATAGGCGGATTTGGTGGTGGATATCACATATGTCCTGAGTGAGTTGTAATTGATCTTGTCGCGAATCGGCTTAAAGCGTTGTTTGAACAACTTCTGAGAACCCAAAGGGATGTGTTTTTTCACCGGGATAAGCTGATGTATCATGTCGATTATCCATATCACCCACAGGATGTGAAGAGGCGAAAAGTGATGAAAGAAATTATCTCCGTGTAAGACGTTCAGCCATTCCGGCTTCATCATAAAAATTATGACAGACAAGGCAAAAATCACACAACGTCCGATAAGACCGGCAAAATAGACTTTGCGGGTCTTTGACATAGGCTCTGCTTTGTTTGACATAATCTTTGTTCCTCCGTTTGTTGAGCTTCTGCTTATACTTCCATCATATAATTTTATTAAAAAAACGCTCGATGTCAAGTGGAAATTTTCATTCCCGATCGGATTTTTCGACTTTGGCAGACAGCTGATGTTTTCGAAAAAGACCGCCTTAGTGGTTTGTAAATCACTAAAACGGTCTTTTTGAACATGCTTACGAGAAATAGTTAACCATTAAAATGGCTGTGCCGAGCACGAGGAGAATAACGCCGACTGTTCGGTTCAAAACTTTCGCGCTTGCTTTATTGGCAATCTTAGCGGCGATCAGGGCGAACAGCAGCGTGAAGCCCACGCATAGAATCAGATACTGCATATTCGGCAGTCCGCCGATAGAAAAATGGCTGACAGAACCTGTAAGAGCAGTGAATGCCATGATAAAAACGCTTGTTCCGACAGCGGTTTTAAGCTCATATCCCATAACGGCTGTTAAAAGGAGCAACATCATCATACCGCCGCCTGCGCCGATAAATCCGCAGATAAACCCTACCATCGCACCGCAAACAACAGATTGGATGATGCGTTTTCTCTTGCTGACTCCCATCATCGCTTCTTTTGTTACGGCAACGGGTTTTATGATAAATTTTATGCCGAGCAGCATGGTCATAACTGTGCTGAAATTGCCCATTACTGTATGGGGAACAAGGCTTGCGACCCAACTTCCCACAACGGTAAACACCAGCACGCATATCATCATGATCAGTCCGTTTTTGATATCGATATTTTTATTTTTCTTATAGGTAATCGCACTTACGGCGCTTGCAAGCACATCGCTTGCGAGTGCGATTCCGACTGCCATATATGGATCGACCTGCAAAAACGCAATCAGCATCGGGGAAATCACAGCCGCCGCGCTCATTCCTGCAAATCCTGTTCCGAAGCCCGCTCCCAGTCCTGCGATCAGGCAAATAAACACTTCATACATTATATCACCTTTAAGAGCTTAGTTCATACTTTGTTTTTCAAACATTTTGGATAAAAGTCGAATTTTTGCGTAATGACGAAAAAATTGGGCAAATCATTTGAAAGTTTGGGCAATGCATATAATAAGATGCAAAGCTAAAGCCTCCGATGGGGGAAAAATCAACATCGGAAGCTTTCTTTTTCTGTGTCTATTATACCACAAAATAATAAAATTGTCAAGTCTTGATGTTTATAAATCGCTGTGTTACAATGACGCATCACTTAGCAGGGTGTGCGTTCGAATCTCGTCCTGCTATAATTACGAAAGGAAGACCATACGTTATGACTATTCTTACCCCAAAACAGCGACTTTTGAAAATCAATTCTTTAATCGAAGGCGAAGTGTTTGAAAACAGCAAATTGGTTTATGCGTTCGTTTCTGATCTGCGCAGTAATCGGGAAATAGACGAATGTCTTGATTACACACAAACGCTTTTGAACTCGGAAAACGAGAAATATCGGATATATTATAGGTTGTGGCACGTTTCATTGCTTTATCTGCGCGGATATTTTGAAAAGGCGAAGCAGGAATTCTTTTCATTGCCGCAAAATGATATTCCAGACCCCGTCAAAAGCTTTTATCTGAAAACGCTTGGATTTGACGAGTTATACAATGATTTCATCATAGAAGAAACGGAGCATTTTATTTTCCACATTCATCCGAAAAGATACGAAAATAAAGACGATATTCGCTACAGAATAGAACGTCGTGAATTGGGGTACGAGCTTGTAGGCAAGTACTTTTTCGGACTTACGCTTGAAAGAAAAATCCGTTATTTTTTGTGGGATGACGCGGAAATGAAAAACTATTTTCATATTAGTCGAGCTCTTACGCCGTACGGCCTTATACAAGAAGGGGAAATGAGTAATAGTAGGGATTGGCATGAGTCCACGCACATCTATAATTATTTGTATGGAGAAGAGAATTTCAGCTCATTCATTTCAGAAGGAATCGCCGTGTTCAACGACGGCAGAAAAGGATCCAACCGCTTAAGTTATGCTCAAGGGGCATATAAAAAGCTCGGTATATCTCCGGATATTATGACCTGGTGGCAAGATAGAAATGTATTCAGAGGTACGGATTCCTGGAGCACTTATACTACGGCAGGGTATTTCGTGTTGAAGCTACATAGAATGTACGGAAAAGAAAAGCTTCTTCAACTGGCTAAATATCAAACGTATGAAGACGCCTGCCGGATATATGGCGAAGAAGAGCTTATGGCTGTGATCCGCGAAACGGAAAACGAGATCATAAGCTTGCCGCCTGAGAATTGAAGTAGACAGCGGTCTTTGACATTATTAGTGATATGCACCCCAAAAGTCAGATACTTTTGGGGTGCATATCGTTCATCAGCAAAACTGCTTATTTATTCTCTTGTAAATACGTACCAGTACACTCTGCCGTCGCTGCCATAGGAATAATCGCCGCTTTTCCATTCCTTGAACAGGTATTCCTTGCCGTCGATCAGCCTTATCTCGTAAGCCGATGCAGTTCTTTCTGTTTTGTTCAGTACAAGTCCTTTTGTCCAGACAGAGGTAACGCTGTTTGTAAAATCTTTGGTGGTTGTTACATACACGCCGTTCTTTTTAAACTCTGCCGCTAAAACGAACAGATCGTCCTGACGCCAATTCTGCTTTTTGGGGTCAAAGTCATCTTTATGGATGAGAAAATCGCGCACTTTCCATGAGCCGAGCACCGATTCATCATTTACAAACGGATAATCGATGTTATCGCATCTGCGTATTTCTTCGGGGGAAGTGTAGTGGCTGTTTCCGACTTTTTCGTATACCCAGATCTCTGGCTCACCGAAACCGATGCCGTCACCGTCGCAATAACTCTTCATTTCGAGAAACATCAACGTATGCTTGCCGTCCTTCTCAATAGTATACCGATTTTTAAGTCTGCCGTCATTGATATATGTGTACAGGCAGTTCTTCGTCCAGCCGGCAACACCCCAATAGGGCTTTCCTCCGTCAATGAAATAGATCTCATCCAGCCATGCCAGATGTCCGCATTTTGGCTTGCCGTAAATGAAATGCTCACGAGTGGGAAGAATGTCTAACATTTTCCATTTTCCGCATACCTCGGGATCATCGACAAACGTCGCCTGAATGTCCTCCGGGCGGTATACGGTCATGGCTGTACGTTCGCAAACGGGCACTTTCAGTTCCACGGTGTTTGATGTGCCGTCATCGTGATAGATCTCATAGTACGCACCGCAGACCTTGTAATCAGATTCGTCAAG
This sequence comes from uncultured Ruminococcus sp., assembly GCA_964630005.1. Taxonomy (GTDB): domain Bacteria; phylum Bacillota; class Clostridia; order Oscillospirales; family CAG-382; genus UBA1206. The sequence continues at coordinate 15,641 of CAZVSW010000013.1, forward strand.
GTATTTTATCATGGTCTTGTAGGCTTCATCCAATTCCTCTGTTTTGCAGACGAGCGATGCAACGCTATGGCTCAATGATACCATCTTTTCCTTAAATTGAGTATCTGTGGGTAACTGACCGATCAGTTCAACACACGCCGCCAGATCAAAATCTCTTTCCCTGTACTCAATCTCATAATTTATAATTATTTTTCTCTTTCCGACAATTGCTTTCGGAAGGGCATCCGCGATATGATCGATCTCGCGAAGTGCCTCTGCTTTATTCAAATAATTTTTACGGACAAACGCTATGCGCATGTCGTCCGTAGCTCTTACAATAACATTAAACATTTTCGACTCTCCTTCTGTTAAACCGTTTCGTATGGATTCGATTTTCCGTAACTGTTTTTGCGTATTTCGGATAAGTCCGTTGAGTTCGGTCAGTTTTGCATTCAGTGACACAACGATTTTTTGCTTGTCGTCCACCGCTATTTGCTCACGTATCTCGTCCAGAGAAAAGCCGAGCTCTTTCAGTGCGATAATACGATAGCAATCGTCAAGCTTTGAAGCGGAATAATAGCGATATCCCGTGAACTTGTCGATCTCATCGGGAATCAGCAGCCCTTCCGCATCGTAGTAGCGCAAAGTCTTGACCGAGATGTTGCACAGCTTGGATAATTCACCGATCTTGTACATGTTTTTTTCCTTTCATGTGAATTTTGCACCGGCAGAAACAGCGCTATTTCTGCTTTGCAAGTAAAGTATATCATTACAGCCGGGGGGAGAGTCAATAGCTTTTTTAAAAAAATATTACAGTATATAAAAATAACCCGATAGGGTATAAACAGGTTGCGAAAGTAACTGTTGGTTGTAAATTACAACTGCAAATAGACTTTGCGGATCTTGATATAGTAATTTTATCTGCTATAATATAGTCAAGATAAGCGCTTATCAATCTGAATAAAGGTGGATTGAATTCATGGAAATCAATTTGAAAGAAAAACTGCGTGTATTAAGACAGCAGAAAAACATTACTCAAGAGGCACTCGCGAGTCATCTCGGAATAACACCGCAATCGGTAGGTAAGTGGGAACGCGGAGAGGGCTTCCCGGATATTACTTTGCTACCGAAAATTGCGTTTTATTTTGACGTAACCGTTGATGAGCTGCTGTGTGTAGATCAGGCGAAGGTCGAGGAAAAGATCAATGCATATTTAGCGAAAAGCAGAATTTTTCAGCAGACCGGCGAGAACGATAAAAACCTTGAACTCTGGGAGAAAGCGTATTCTGAGTTTCCAGGTGACTGCCGCGTAATGGAAAATCTGATGTTTGCTATCAACAGAGATGCAGTCTATCCCTGCCCAAAGGATAAAGCGGAGCGGATCATTGCGCTTGGAGAAGAGATCTTGCAAAAATCGACAGATACGCGGCAAAGAGAAAATGCCATAGAGTGTTTATGTTACACGTACACGGGCATTGATAACGAAAAGGCTTTGTATTATGCAGATATGAGCGGCGGTCTCTTTGTGTCGAGAGAAAACCTGAGAACGAACGTACTCGACGGCGAAGAAGGTGTGAAGCAGTGTCAGAGCTATATTATGACTCTTATTCATTCTGCCGCAATGACGGCTTCGGCAATGACGGGAAAAATACAGTTTTCTCACGAGGAGATTATTGAGGCTTATAGCTTTGCTTCCGATATTCTTAAGCGCTTGTTTTCGGATGGGAACATCGGGTTCTATGCTTTTGATGTATCGTATTATTACTGTGAAATTGCCAGGCAATATGCTGAAATGAATAATGCGGAAAGCGCCCTGGATGCTCTTGAAGAAAGCTGCAAGTATGCGATCATTGACGCAAATCTAACTGATATTGATTATACTGCACCTATGGTGAACCGTATGAAACATAAAAGATCAAACGTTTCTAAAAATTACAAGGGTAACTCTTGTAATACACGGCTGAAAGCGTTGGAAGACAAAAGATTTGATTTTGTGAGAGGCGAAGAAGCTTTTAAAAATATCATTTCTGCTCTTGAAAAACACGCAGAATAAGCCGTGCGAAGGGGCTGTAGCTTTTGAATCTGCTACAGCCCCAAGATAGTGCTATTATCTGTATTTATCCAAAACGGCGGTGTAAGCAGGATTATTTAACAGCTCTGCACGTCTGCCGCCGACGATGCTCGAACGGAATTTCAGGTTGAATGCAAGAAGATTCTCTTTGTGCTTTGCAGAGTAGCGATCAAACGCACGATTCAAAGGCTCATTATTGGCTCTGAGCGCTTCAAGCTCCTTGGTCGCGTATAGATTTTTATCCATAACCGCGATCACCTGCCCGTCTGTCCCTCCGCGGTAGCAAAGGTCGTTTTCCATTCTCCCGAGGAATGATTTTGCAAGCATAAGGAAGAAAGCTTCTCCGCTTTCTTTAAATGCATTAAGCATCAGATCGCCGCAGCGCAGTGCGTGCGCCGCCTTTTCCTCCATGGAAAGAGAAGGATTAAAGAATACGGTTCTGCCGAGCTTATCTGCCGCAAAATCAGCAAGCTCATACATATTCTTTTGAACGTGGAAATAGTATTCATCCGTATCTTTGGCAAACAACTGCTCGGTCTTTTGTCCGCCGGTGGTGAACCAGTCAGTAAACTTGGTTCTGTAGATTTCCAGCGCTTCTTCTGTTCTTCCTTCCGCGTGAAGAATCTTAGCGCGCATATTCCACGCATTGAGACGGATATTTTCGTCTGTACAGCCGTCAAGAATCTTGTCGCAGATTGCAAGGAATTCATCCTTGTGTGCGATCAGAACGGCAGGATCGTTGTCGGCAAAGTCTCCGCCGATGTTCCACATATAGTAGCTCATGATCCGGTAGTCGTTCGGGTAGTCGTGATACGCCTTGACGATGATATCGCGCCCGTTTTCATCGTTACGATGTTTTCTGTAAAGCGCAATGACTTCGTCGATCCCGGCTTTAACCTTTTCCTGATCATAGCCCATAAGCTCATCGAGAGACACTTCAAAGTAGTAAGCTAACGGTTGCAGAAGCGTAATGTCGGGATAAGTCTCACCCCGCTCCCATTTGCTGACCGCCGCACATGTGACGTTCATGGCGGCAGAAAGCTGCTCCTGAGTGATGCTTTTCGATGTACGCAAACGCTTTATATTTGCGCCGATAGTCATTTCCATAATATACCTCCATTGAAAGTAAAAAATAAGCCGACGTCTGCTTCTGCTTATATTATAGCATAAAAAACGGCGCAGTAAAGGTATTGTCAGGAAACACTGTATTAACTCAGAGTTTAAAAACAGTAGTGCAGGTTAAAAATTCCTGAGCATAAAAACGCCCCGCGCGTGGCGGGGCGGCAGATCAAGTTCTGCAATTATTCAAATAATTCTTTGAAATCATCGCGATCGCGAAGAGGCGCGAAAATGTTTTCATCGGCACAACGCTTTACATCTTCGGTCAATGACCAGTCATCTTTTCGGTCGTCTCTATGATCAATTGTATATCCGGAAAGCAACGGACATGTATATTGCGCTATGCCGGTTTTATTCATTTCATCAAACGATACCGCATGATTTTTAGCCACGGATAAAGCGGTTGCCGCTTCATCTAAGCTTCCGTTATGCATAGCAATTTTTGCACGCTCCATGTAAATCAAGCTCAGCGTAATATGAAAATGCTGATAATTTCCGTCGGTGATTATTGCTTTGACAACCGCTTCTTCGGCAATCAGTGCTTCCTCGCACGGCTTATCCGTGAATGCACGGAGATAGGAAAGAGAATTGCATAATTTCAGTAATGCTTTTCTCAGAATCTTCTTGCACTGCATATCCAATTCCGCTCCGCGCAGACACTGTAAAAGCATTTCATCCCTGCATGATTCCGGTTCTTCCGGATACATTTCCGCATATTTTTTCGCTTCGTCATAGCATCTCATGCTCTTATAAACATGCATAAGACCGAAGATCGCGTGATTACGAATCTCCGTATCCTCACAGTTTTCCAAAACCATTTCATAATGGCGTCTGGAACTGTCAAGAAGCTCGGTTTCGGTATCTGTACCGCAATACTTCATGCTGTACCCGACATACCATTCGTTGCTTGCAAGCCAATAAAGATACCTAAAATCGCCCGGATATTCCGCGACTGCCTGCCGAGCTGTTTTCAGATCTTCTTCATGATCTTTCTTCCAGAACTGAAAGTATTCCGAATCGAAATAGGCTTTCCGTTCATCTTGTTCTGCAGGCTTCACCCCAAGAAGTTCATCCGTTGAAACATGAAGCACTCTTGATAGCGGTACTATTAATGCAAGGTCAGGCATTGTGGCACCGCACTCCCATTTTGAGACGGATTGAAAGGTTACGCCGAGAAAATCCGCCAACTTTTCTTGCGTAAGATCGTTCTTCTTGCGTAATTCCTTGATTCTTTGACCAATATTTTTCATGTTGATATCTCACTTTCACGTAGTAAGCGGAGCTCTGCTTCTGGATATAATATACCACACGTTACCGCAATGTACAATAACTTTGTTCCTTAGCGAAACTCGCATGGCGGGTGAGTTGATATTGTATAATCGCCCCGCGCGTGGCGGGGCGAAAAGAGTTATTTACGATAGCTACAGTATTTTGCTATCCTGACAAGCCCGAGACGCTCGCAAACCGATACTCCAAGCGGAGAATCATCTTCGTGGGCATTGGCGTTGCCGATGACGGCATTATCCTTGAGTGCGATATCAATAGCATATTTCCACATAAGGTCAACGGCCTTTTCTGCTTTTGCCGGGTCAACGGTAAACATTGCTCCGATATCATATTTTCTCAGGCTGCGTACTTCCTCAAGCGTTGGCAGTGTAAGGCTTATGAGCCTGCCGTCCGCAAAAACTCCCATCGGTCTCATCCCGGTATTGCCTTTACCGTCGAAGTAGATCTGAATTGCTCCGACGTGACATTCTGTACAGCCGCCGCTTTGCCTGAAGGCTTTGATCATCGGCATATCGTCGGCGGTCAGCAAACGGACAGACATTCCATCATATTCCGGAATTGTGACTGCATTGCCAGCATAGATCATATCGTATCCGAAACGGCAGGTCAAGCCGAGCCTTGCAACCTCTGAATCAAAGCTCTCCCATTCTTCATCAACCGGTCTGCGAATGAAAAACCGCGGATTCGGGAGCTTTGCCAAAAGCGATAGGTACGGCAAAGAATCTTCCTCGTTTTCACATACAAGCATAACGACGGGTTCAACCGAATTATAATCCGAAACGCAAAGGAAGTGTTGGGGCATTTCTGGATCACCGAGAGTAAGGATTTCAGATTCCGCAACGGTCATTGACACGATATCCTCGGCATACTTCAACGGATTATGCGTAAAGCAAAAATCAAGTGCCGCCTCAATGTCCGAAACCTTCAATTCGGGAAAGCTGCGTCTGAAATGGCTGATCGAAATCTTTCCTGAGAGGTCGTGCCATGTCACCGGCTCGCCTGAATATCGATCGCGGTATTCACTCGGCGTTATGCCGTAAAAACCTTTGAAGGCGCGCGTGAAGCTTTCGGGACTTGAATATCCGAAGTCAAGGGCGATGTCAAGCACAGTCTTTTGCGTTCTGCGAAGATCGAGCGCACTTCACGTAAGCTTATAGATGCGTGAGTATTCCACGGGACTGTATCCCGTGTGCTGTCTGAAGATTGCGTCAAAGTAGGTGAGCGAAAACCCCGCATTGTCCGCAATGCTCTGCAGCGACAGATTGTCTTTTGGATTCTTTTGAATAAACTCGATGGCTTTGTCAATCAAATTTTTGTTTTCCATAAAGGCATCTCCTTTCTGTGTCTGCATTTTAGCATACGGGTAGCTCTGTTGTCCTTGCAGGAATTATGATGATTTATTATAGCACAAAATCAATGCATTTTAAGTGTCATGCGATTTTTAACCGATAAATGCGTCGGTCTTTTTCACGTCACTGAAAAATGCTTTTTTGAAACTTTTTCTGTATATTGACAACATACAAACACATTGTTTCTATATATGAGATAGTGCGCTAGAAATCGGTATATTTTGGATGTTTATAGGAATTGACGGATGTCAATCGCCAGCTTTTCTTCTAAATTTATGAGTCGCTTTGTAATATCCTTGCTTTTTTCATCAGCAGCTTCGTATTGATTCAGATATCTGTTGAGGGATTTTACACCCATGTTGCATCCGTCGGTGATCAGATCGGCAATGGTTTTATCCGATTCATCAATGCCAAGCTTTACATTTGTTTTTATCCATGACATACCTTTGGCCATTGGATTGGGATCTTTACCATCGTCATGAAATTCATCAAGCAGAGCCTTGATTTCATTGTTTAATTTTTCATGTTCATTTCTGCAATCCGCCAAATAGCTCTGTAAATTATTGTCATAAACATAATTCAAAACATCGTTGATTGAGGAAACTCCCATTTTTATTCCGGCGTCGCATTCACGCAATAACTTTATTGTATCTTGTTCGATCATTTTCTTGCTCCTCTTACTCTTTTTATTTTGGCTTTTGTTTTTTGTAAGCCTTTAACACAAAATAGTGTACCCGAATATCGGAATACTATTTATTTTGAGATATAAGTAAAGAAATCCGAGACACACCTTTTACGTGAATCTCAGATTTCTTAGACTGTTTTTTACAGCCCCGTAGATAATATCTTGAAAAGGTCAAGAAAAGTGCAGTCGAAAAAACCTAAAAATGATAAGCGGAGATAAAAGTCTCTGAAATTCATCCGTTGCGCTACGTTCCTCTCCGTAATTTCAGAGGCGGCGCGGCAAGTGAGGCAAAGTCAGACAGCTGTGCGGATCGACCGCAAAATCGGCGGCAGGCAGATGCTGCCCCCAGCAGACGCCCAAATGCCTA
>CAZVSW010000014.1:0-22446 GCA_964630005.1 uncultured Ruminococcus sp.
TACCCGCCATATAGGTGAACATTCTCTGATAGTGATAGGCGGAACAGCAGGCAATACGCGCAAGCTGTTCATAGTCGATCTCGCCCGTCAGATGCTCCTCGATATAATTCATGCTCTGGTTTAATCTGTGAACCCATTCCATAAGATGCCTCCTTATCTGCACATATTGTGCTCTATGGACATTAATTTGCCTTTATTATAAAGCTTTTGCCCTTATTTTTCCTCTCTATTCCTGCACAAAAAAGAGAGTGGCTGACAAAGCCATGAGCAAGCTTCGCGCAATCTGACCGAGTCAGAAGATCCGAGCGGAGCGTTCAAAAATGCCCGTCACAGACGGGCATTGCAAAGCGGAGACAAACTACGTTTTTCTCCGCGAACCACTTTTCCTTTTCTCGCGCTTATCGCCGCTCCACAAAAAGTGCCCGTCCCCGACGGACACTTTTTGAACACTCCCCTCGGCGCGAGGGCTCGCTGAGCTCGCCTAAGCGGTGTTTTTTCGAGGCGCATGTCCCCGAAAAAACGATCTTTATTTTAATTCAGGGAGACAACGCATCCGCGTTTTCTCCCCGAACTCCTCTTTCTTTAAGAGGTGTCGCTTCGCGACAGGATATTATTTCCTGACGTCGGAAGGAAAAGGAGGGCTGCGGAGACAAACTACGTTTTTCTCCGCTTTATTTGATATTTATTCCCGGGCGCTGAGTCTGACCGTCACTTCATTATTCGTGATCTTTCAGGCGGACAGGCTTCTCAAGCTTTTCTTTAGCAAAAAGATAGGTATCATCATAAACCGAGCGAATGAAAGGATCTTGGGAGATGAAGGCGTCATGGAACGCACGACCGGACTGATAGTACATCTTGATAGCGTACATAAAGCCCTTGTCAACACCGGCCTGCAAGTATTCCTTATAACGGTCGCAGTCGTAATGTTTATCAGCTGTATTGATCTCCATTTCATAGCACATGCCATATTTCTTTGCAAGCTGTGCATTGACATAGAGGCGTTCCACAGGGGTATTGGGCTGGAAAGCATAGTTGGGCTGCATGGCGGCCGCATCAAAGCCGTATCTCTTCCATTCATTAAAGCCGGGAGCCTGATAGTACGGGATCCAGATATACTTATATCCAAGCGAATGTACATACCCGTTGACAAAATCAAGCACTTCTTGTTCATAGGCGGTATCGCAGGCGATATCTTCCTCAAACCAATAGAATCCGCAAAACTCAACATTAGTGCGTTCCTTGGCATGAAAACGTCTGATCTGTTCATCGATCATCCATTTGGTAACTTTCAGCTTGCCGTCAAGCGATGTAACATCCTCGTCGACTCCGTCGCCGTCCAGATCTCCGAATTTTTCGGGGAAATCACCATAGTAAGGGGCAGTATGGAAGATGGGGAAGAACAGCTTGACCTTGCATTCTTTTCCGAGCTCCTTTTCAACTTTGGCGGCGGCGGCATCAAACGCGTCAACATTTTTGCCGTCCTCAAAGGTGTTGTCTATATAATATCTCCAACCGCTTGCGCATTTATAGTTGGCAGAGTAGGTAAATCTTGCGTAAGGCAGGAACAATGCCGCATCAAAGAAGGTATCCTGCATTTTGCCGTCCTTATCTATATATCCGACATAAGGCAGCGCCTCTTCAACGGTATAGGAAGAAATGCGCAGAGCGCCTTCATCCTTTGCTTCGGGGGGCATACAGTTATATGCAAGGAAGATGTTCTGCACGCCGCCGAGGGCTTCATACGGAGTATAGGCATTTACGTCGAGCGCACTTCTTTCGGTGCGGCTGCCATCCTCAACAGGAACGACTGCATCGTCCGGAATAAGTGTTGAGCCGTAAAGCGACAGCTGTTCTGCCCAGACATGGCAGGAAACGGCGATCTCAAAACATACCCACGAAGCTTTGTAGGTTTTGTCAAACTCTATCTTTACGCCCGTAACGCCCGGATCGGAATCGGCAACCATGGTACGGTTTTGTCCGGCACGCTCCCAGGAACAGCCGTCGATGGAAAGATAAACATCGATCCTTTCGGGAAGACGTATGCCCATCTTTCTTTGCAAAAGGAAGGAAGCGGAAAAGCCTTTTACCGCAGAGAGGTTTTCCAGACGGTAAGTGATGGTGCGGGCGACGCCGCGCGTAAAGTGGGTAAACGCCGGATCGGCATAATCGGCAGAAGACGCTTTCACGCCGTTTGTCAGCGTAACGCAATCCTCAGGCGTGTTGTAGTGAGGAGTTTCAAGCCCCACGTCTATCTCCAGCTCGGATGCGACGCCATAGGCGGGAACGCCCGCGATCAGGTCGACCGTCTCGGCGGAAGGGTTTGTGCTGATGGGGGAAATTCCGTTGGGTTCGGGAAAAGTTTTATAAACGCTCATAATGACCTCCGTCGGATTTGCCGCGAAACGGCAGTTGGTTTGTCACGCAAATCCGAAATATACAATGGTTTGCGGTAAAGTTCCGCAGAATGTGTGGATTAACGGCGAATAATTTGCGCCGGCAAAGCTGAAACGCGCGAAAGCCCTGTGTTTTCAAGGCTTTTCGGCATTATTTATTTTATTCCCATTCGATCGTTCCGCTGGGTTTGGGTGTGAGATCGTAAAGCACGCGGTTTACGTTTGCAACTTCGGCGGTGATGCGGTTGGTGATATGCTGAAGGAGTGCGAAAGGAACGTCTTCAACGGTTGCGGTCATGGCGTCAACGGTATTGACCGCACGGATGATGACCGGGTATGCGTAAGTACGAGCGCCGTCCTTGACGCCGACGGAGCGGAAGTCGGGAACTGCGGTGAAATACTGCCATACCTTACCTTCAAGACCGTTTTTAGCGAATTCCTCGCGGAGTATTGCGTCCGACTCGCGAACAGCCTCCAGACGGTCGCGTGTGATCGCACCGAGGCAGCGTACGCCGAGACCCGGACCGGGGAACGGCTGACGGAAGACCATGCCGTCGGGAAGACCGAGCGCCTTGCCGACAACGCGAACCTCATCCTTGAAGAGGAACTTAAGCGGTTCGACAAGAGTAAACTGAAGGTCATCGGGAAGACCGCCGACGTTATGATGAGCCTTTACGCCGTCGCTTTCGATGATATCCGGGTAGATCGTGCCCTGCGCGAGAAACTCAATTCCCTCCTGCTTGCGGGCCTCTTCTTCAAAAACGCGGATAAACTCAGCGCCGATGATCTTGCGCTTCTTTTCGGGCTCTGCAACACCTGCGAGCTTGTCCAAAAAGCGGTCTACGGCGTCTACATAGATAAGATTGGCGTCCATCTCGTCGCGGAAGACCTTGACGACCTGTTCGGGCTCGCCTTTGCGGAGAAGACCGTGATTGACATGAACGCAAACGAGCTGTTTGCCGATCGCCTTGATGAGAAGCGCGGCAACAACAGAGCTGTCCACGCCGCCCGAAAGGGCGAGAAGGACCTTGCGGTCGCCGACCTGATTACGGATCTCGGCGATCTGTTCGGCAATGAATGCCTCGGCAAGGGCCGGAGTATTGATACGAGCCATCGACTCGGGACGTACATTATTTTGCATAAAATTTCTCCTTAATATTATTTTTTATCCGAAATAGTCTATCTGCATGGCTTTTTTAACGTCGGAAAGTGTCTGCGCGGCAACGTTTCTCGCCGTCTCGCTGCCTGCTTTCAGAACATCGTAGACATAGTCCATGTTCTGCGCGAGCTCTTCCCTGCGCGTACGGATGGGTTCAAGAGTTTCCTGCATTACGCTGTTCAGGAAGCGTTTGATCTTAACGTCGCCGAGACCGCCCTTTGTATAATGAGCCTTCAGCTCGTCAAGGTCAGCATAGTCGGGCAGATAGCGCTCGAAATGCTCCGGGCGGCAATATGCATCAAGATAGGTAAACACCGTGTTACCCTCAACATGTCCGGGGTCTGAAACCTGAAGGTGCTGAGGATCGGTATACATGCTCATGACCTTTTGGCGGATCTCGTCGGCGCTGTCGGCGAGATAGATGCAGTTTCCGAGCGATTTGCTCATTTTTGCCTTGCCGTCGATGCCGGGGAGGCGCATAGACGCCTGATTTTCCGGAAGGAACGCCTCCGGCTCGACCAATGTCGGCGCGTATATGGAATTGAATTTGCGGACGATCTCTTTTGCCTGCTCTATCATAGGGAGCTGGTCGTCGCCGACCGGCACGGTAGTTGCCCTGAACGCCGTGATATCAGCCGCCTGACTGATAGGATAGCAGAGGAAGCCGGCGGGGATGCTCGCTTCGAAATTACGCATCGCGATCTCCGATTTGACGGTAGGATTACGCTGTAAGCGCGATACCGTAACCAGATTCATATAGTAAAATGTAAGCTCCGTCAGTTCGGGGATAAGCGACTGTATAAGAATGGTGGAGCGCTTGGGGTCGATCCCCGCGGCAAGATAGTCCAGTGCGACTTCCGCTATATTATTCCTTACTTTGGCGGGGTTGTCAAAATTATCTGTAAGCGCCTGCGCGTCGGCGATCATGATAAATATATCTTTATATGCGCCTGTGTTTTGAAGCTCTACCCTTCGCCTGAGCGAGCCGGCATAATGACCGATGTGAAGCCGTCCGGTAGGGCGGTCGCCGGTCAGAATAATTTTTTCGGTGTTGTTTTCGTTCATATATATAACCTCATATCGGAGTGGTAAAATTACTCTTTTTAATTATATCACAACGCGGCGAATAATTCAACACCCAATAAAGCTTTTTACATCAGAGTTTCGGTGTCTTCAGAGCGTGTTCACACTAACGCGCTCTGTTCATTTTCAGCTTGACGAACATGCATACCGACAGAATCAGCGGGAAGACGGTCGCGACAAGGATGCCTTTTGTCAGGTCGCCGCCGCAGGCATCGGAAATATAGCCCACCACCGTCGGACCGGAGGTACACCCGATATCTCCGGCGAGCGCGAGCAGTGAAAACATCGCGCTGCCGCCGCCTTTTATCGAAGCGGACGCCGCGCTGTATGTGCCCGGCCACATCATACCGACCGACGCGCCGCAAAGCGCCATCATAAGAAGGGCGGCGAACGGCAGATCGAGCACCGCCATCATTACATAAGAAAAAGCGCAGACAAGCCCGCTCGCGAGCAACAGCTTATCAAGCTTAGCTCCGCTGCCGAACTTACCGTAAAGAAGGCGTACTATACCCATGGCGACCGAAAACAGAGCCGGTCCTGCAAGGTCGCCGACTGCTTTGGGAATACCGAGTCCCTTTTCCGCAAAGGTGGACGACCATTGTACAATAGCCGATTCGGAAGCCCCTGAGCAAATCATTACGGCCGTAAGCACCCAGAACGATCTGTTTTTTAGCAGTTTAGGAATGGAAAGCGATTTTTCACCCTCTTCAGTGAGCGACGCAAGCGGCACTCTCGAAAAAAGCAATCCGTTCAGAATCGGCACAGCCGCCCACACAAGAGCGAGCCACTTCCAGTTGCCGACGCCGAACAGCGCAAAATACAGGGTCGACAAGCCTATCACTCCGACACAGCCCCAGCAGTAAAACGAATGCAGTATGCTCATCGTCCTGTCTTTATGTTCGTTGGGGCAGGCTTCCACGATGGGACTTATGACGACCTCCAAAAGCCCTCCTCCCAGCGCATAGAGCACGACGGAAACAAGCAACCCGATGAACGGGTCGGAAAACAACGACGGCAGTACCGTCAAAGCTATCAGCCCCGCCGCCGCAAATACATGTGCGAAAACGACGCTTTTTCTATAGCCTATCCTATCGATAAAAAACGCCGACGCAAGGTCTACGCAAAGTTGCAGGAAAAAATTTATTGTTATGAGCAAAGTGATCTTTGAAAACGGAATGCCGTAGCTTTCGTTAAATGTAACGAAGAGCAGCGGCGCAAAATTATTGACTATCGCCTGAACGATATAACCGACAAAGCTGGCGCGCAGAGTCGTTTTGAAGTTTAGTTTCATTTTATCAGCTAAAAGCGCCAAGGGTATATAACGGCGCTTTTTCCTCCATGATAACCATTATATGACGAACGGCGTCGCTTGCGCTCCTTGTGACGGAGGACAACGCTCCGCGTTTTCCCCGTTTCAAGTTTCGATCGCGGCTTTCTTCGCATTGACCTTCTTTATCGTGTCATACACAAAGTCGGAAAACTTGCGGCTTCTGTCATAGGCGTACAGTCCGTTTTGCTCCTGCTCGATATCCGTAAGCTGCGTATAACAAAATCCGCAGATTCTGGGGTGTTCCATAAGCGCCGAGGTAAGTCCGGTATATCTTTCGGCAAACTCCTCCTCGGTCTTAGGCGCAACGCCGTAGCCCCATCCGCGGCTATCCGGATTCCAGACCGTGCCGCCGTATTCCGAGACCCAATACGGCTGTCCTTCATACTTCTCATTTCGTATATCGTTCGTATACGGCGGATTATGAAATGTGGAAAGATCATCCGTCATAGCGGAAAGCGACGCCCTGAGCTTTTCGGGGTCTTGCTCATAATCATGTATATCAAACATATCGGTCTTATAGTGAACGCCGCCCGACGAATCGATCACGGGGCGATAGGGATCGACCTGCTTTGTCACCTGATAGATAAGCTCCTCGCATCTGCCGCATATATCATGCCGCCAATATGTCTCGTTTTCGGGACACCAGCCGATTATCGACGGATGCGAATAGTCCCTCTCCAGCACCTCGAGCCACTCGGGAAGCAGATATCCGGCTCCCCGCTCGTCGCTCATGTCCTGGTTTGTGCCGTACTCGCCCCAAAGAATATATCCGAGCTTATCTGCCCAATACAGTGTGCGCTCTTCGAAAACGCGCTGATGAAGCCGCGCGCCGTTAAAGCCGAGAGCCATCGAAAGCTCAATATCGCGTTTTAAAAATTCATCCGACGGAGCGGTATATATCCCGTCCGGATTGAAGCCCTGATCGAGTATCAATCTCATAAAAACGGGTCTGCCGTTTATGCAAAGCGCGCCGTTTTTAAGCTCAACCTTACGCATTCCGAAATAGCTCTTTACAACATCTCCGCCCTCGAAGCTGAGTTCAAGATCATAAAGCTCAGGGTTGCCGATATCCCAGCAATGCAGCTCCGAAAGCTTTATATAAGCGGCCGCATTGCCGTAAACCGACACCGCACTGCCGACGCCGACCTCTCTGCCGTCATAAAAAGCGGTACACTTCAAAACGCCGTCGCCCACCGTTTTTGCGTCGATACGAACGCGGCAGTCGTCGGTAAACGGCGTGATCTTCGTCGATATTATATAGCTTTTCGGCGTAAATTCAAGCCAAACGGTCTGCCATATACCGGTCGTGCGGGTATAGAAACAGCCGCGCGAATCGTACGTCGTGCTCTGTTTGCCGTACGGCTGTTTGCCGGAGCGAACGTCGTCCTCCGCATAGACAATAATATGATTTTCGCCGCAGACAACGGCGTCGGTAACATCGAACGAAAAAGACGAATAACCGCCGCGATGTTCGCCTACCTCGCGGTCGTTTATCCACACGCGGCAATGATAATCCACCGCGCCGAAGTGCAATATGACACGTCCGGAAAGCGCGCCGCCGTCAAGGCTGAAACAGCGCTTATACCATACGGCGGCGATAAAATCCGTATGTCCCAGGCCCGAAAGTGTACTTTCGGGGCAAAACGGTACGTTTATAGACAAAGCGTCGCTTGCGTCAAAGTTTTCTTTGCAAAAAAGCTTGCGATGCATTCCGGAATTTCCGAAATCAAAGATAAAGTCCCAGGTTCCGTTAAGGTTCATCCAGCTGTCGCGAACAAACTGCGGGCGCGGATATTCCGTTCTCAAAATGTCTTTCATAATCAAAGCCCCTAATCTGCTTTTGTAAACGGATTACCGAAAAGAGCAGACGAGGCGCAAAGAAACACATATTCGTCGGCATAGTTAACCGTTTTACTGTTTTTATAATTGTTGTAATGATTATTTGCCCTGAAACCGTTTATCGCCGTAAGCAACGCGGTAGATATCTCGCCGTCCCCGGGTATTCCCGAAGCAAGCATTGCCGCAAGCGCAAGCGCGGTAACCGAGCACGAGCTTTTGCCCGAAATATCGCTCAGGGTGTTATCGTCTTCGATGGAATTTCCAAGGAACATGAGCGCGTTGTCAAGGTTCAGGTCGTTTACGTTGCTCCGCAGTATAACATATGTCATATATGCGTAAGCGGAAGCTTCGACCTCACACGACTGTACGCCGCTCCCTTCCGGAACATAGTCATAAAAACCGCCGGATACCTCGCTTTGTCGTTTCTCAAGCGACGCCACGACCGCTTTTCCGTCAAAAGACCTGCCGTATGCCTTGAGCGCGGCCGCGCACAAAAACAGCTCGTATGCGGGAAGCAGATCGCAGTCGCTCAAAGCCGATTCAAGCTTTGAAAGCGCCTCGTCCGTCGACTTATCAGACACGCCGAGACCAAGCTTTTTTGCAAAGTGCAGCGCAAGCAGATACTCGCCACAGCCCACATTGCTGTCGTCTTTAAGCGATATATCAAAGCGATACTCTGAAGCGCCGTCCGCTTGTCTGCCGTTTGCAAGCGCCGCGATAACACGGTAATCGGAAACGGTTTTTCCCTTGTACTGCTCGCACAGCTCGTCAAAGATGGTTTTTGAAATATGCGGCTGTTCCTCGTGCGTACACGCCGCCAAAAGAACCGCCAAGGTCAATAGAATACAGATTATTTTCTTCATATAATATTGCGCTCAGCGCTGAACGCGTCCGTTGCCGCCGTTTTTGACAAGGCTTTCGACCTCGGAAACCGACGCAACGTTGAAATCGCCCTCGACCGTATGCTTCAGGCACGAAGCGGCAACCGCAAACTCGATCGCATCCTGCGGCGCTTTTTTGTTTTTGAGCGAATATATGAGACCCGCGCCGAAGGAATCTCCGCCGCCGACTCTATCGACGATATTCATCGTGTATTTTGAAGAAAAATATGCCTTACTGCCGTCATAGAGCATACCCGCCCAGTGGTTTACCGACGCGGAAACGGATTCGCGCAGAGTGATGGCGACATACTTACAGCCGAAGCGCCTGACCGCCTTGTCCGCAACCTCCGCATAGCCGTCGGCGGAAAGCTTTCCGCCCGAAATATCGCTTCCCTCAGCCTTGATGCCGAACACATCCGAAAAATCCTCTTCGTTTGCGATAAGCACGTCGACATATCTGCAAAGCGTATCCATGCATTTCCCCGCCTTTTCCCTGCTCCACAGCTTTTTTCTGTAGTTAAGGTCACAGCTTACGGTAATGCCCTTTTCTTTTGCCTTTTTCAGCGCTTCAAGGCAAAGCTCGTATACATTATCATTAAGCGCCGGAGTAATTCCGGTAAAATGAAACCAATCTGCGTTTTCAAAGACGCTGTCCCAATCGATATCGCCGACCTTGGCCAGTGATATCGCCGAATATTTGCGGTCATACACCACGACCGACGGACGCTGTGACGCGCCCTTTTCGCAAAAATATATTCCCATTCTGCCGTCGCCCGTGACAATGGCAGAGGTATCGACGCCCCAGCGTCTGAGCTCGTTTCTGCACGAAGCGGCTATCGGATTGTCGGGAAGCACCGTGACAAACACGGCTTCCTCGCCGAACTGCGCAAGCGACACCGCAACATTAGCCTCTCCGCCGCCATAGGTGGCATCGTAGGAAGTTGTCTGAAGTATACGCTTATAAGACGGAGGCTGAAGCCTCAGCATAATTTCACCAAATGTAACTGTCTTCATAAATTTATATTCCCCTTCGAAAATTTCAAAGCGCGTTCACGCCATACTTTATTTAAGCATACAATATATTATCGCAAACAAAGGTAAAAGTCAAGTAGGAGGCAACTATATGGAAAATAAAAACGAGCTTTTCGCAGGTATAAACGGCGTATCGGGATATACGCCGCTGCTCGAATACATACTTTCGCCGATGAGGCGTGTATTCATCATCAAAGGGTCGTCGGGGTGCGGAAAATCCACGATCATGAAGCGTATCGCCGCGCGCGCCGAGGCAAAGGGCATGAACGTCGTCAGGATACGCTGTTCATCAGACCCCGACTCGCTTGACGGAGTAATGATACCCGACATCGGCGTAGGGCTTGCCGACGGCACTCCGCCGCACACCATAGAACCAAAAAAATACGGTTTCCGCGAACAGACCGTCAGCCTTGAAAACAGCTTCGATTACGACCGTCTTAACTTTTTTGAAAGCAAGCTGACACGCCTGCTTGAAAAGAAAGCGTCCTACAGCCGCACCGCATCAGCCTGCATTGCCGCGTTTGGAGAGGCAGAGGAGGCAAGACGCGAATATACAGCGCCGGCGCTTCTTGAAGATAAGCTGGACGCTTTTTGCCGTAACTTTACAAAGCGCCACTGCCGTACGGGTTCGTCGAATGTCGCCATAACTCCGACAGACACCTTCTGCCGCAGAGGGTTCATTACGGCGGGCGCACTGCCTGACGACGAAAACACTTACGTCCTTCATGACCGCTACGGCGCTTCCGAAACCGTACTGACCGCACTTTACTCCTACGGCAAAGCATGTGGCGCGGATATGGCGCTCATCCCCTGCCCGATCGATATAAACCGCCTTTCGGGGATATATTACCCCTCGTCGGGCGTACTTATCAGAAGCAATCGCTTCACGCCGCTTGAAAACGGAAAAAGCATACGCGTTTCAAGATTTTTGGATTCCGAAAAGGTATCTCTTTGCAAAAGCCGCCTGAGCGCCGTAGCAAAGCTTGAAGAAGGGCTTTTGGAAGAAGCAAGAGAAGCGATGCGCCTGGCGTTTGAGGTACACGGCGAGGTAGAAAAAATATATTCGCAGTGCGTCGACTTCAGCGTCACTGACGATATCACAAAAAATCTCAGCGAGCGCATTTTTGAGGAATAAATCACCCGACGCTTAAATAGAATTTAAATACAAGGCGCTTGGGCTTGGATACAGAGAAAAAAGGAGCATATATATTTATGACAAGAAAAACGGCAGGAACATCTATACTGATCGGCACGGCGGCGGGCGCGGTACTTATGCCGGCCGCGGCGGCTGCCTGCGCCGTAGCGGCGTTAAAGAGCGGCAGCTCCGCCGAGACAGTGACGGCATGTGCGGCGCTGTGCGCCTTTGCTTCGGCGTTTGCGAGCGCATTCATAGCGTCAAAGCTCAGCGGCAACCCGCTTATCGGCGCGGCGTCGTCCGGAATAATCCTGCTCGCATTGCTTGTCTTTGCGCTTATAGCCGGCGAAAGCGAAGGCATATTCACCGTGCCGCTCGCTTCCCTCGCCGGAGGTATTGCGGCGTTTTTCCTTTCTGGCGTCAAGCGAAAAAAATCTGCCAAACCCAAGATCAAGGCAAAAAAGCCCTTAAAGAGATAATAAATCAATACCGCCGGGTGTCAGCTGTCAAAACGACTCCCGGCGGTATTATTTTATGATATTATGATGGGCGTGCCGCAATAGCCGGATTCATCGTAGTAATATTTGCTGACGACCTCTCCGTCTGAGTCATAAACGCTATAAATCGTTCTTCCGTCAACCTCTTCACTCGAAGTATGGCTCACAAGCACGCCGTCCTTATATTTATACCAGTGCGTCTCCTGCCAACTGCCGTCGCTGTCTTTTACATATTCAATATAGCGAACCTTTTGACCGTCGGCATTATATTCGGTCTCGCTTTCGATCCCGTCGGTTTCGAAATGCTTATATTCAACCGTCGATTGAATTCCTTCATTTGCGTCAAGAACAATTTCCCTTATCAAAAGACCCTCGGCGCTGTACTCAAACCTATGGCCGCCTACATAACTGCCGTATCTGTAGTAGGCATTTTCTGTCCTTTTGCCGTTTATGTTGTAATCGGTCTCGCCCACGAGAACGCCGTCCGCGCTATAGCCCAGCTCTTTCCTGAGCCCGCCGTTTTCGTAATAGTCACTTAATACATAATTCATGAGCTCGCCGCCGAAGTTGTATATAGAATATTTAACAAGCTTGCCGCGGTCGTCAAACTCAGATACCGTATCCATCATGGCTTCGTAAAAACGGTTTAACCCATAGGTTTGCAGACCGTTTTTGTCAAAGCGATTTTCCACGCAGTCAGACAGTCTGCCGTAGCCCTCATAGGCAAGCGTAATTTCTTTTATCTTATGACCGTCGGAGTCATACGTGTTTTCGCATGTCAGCCTGCCGTCCTCGCCGTATACATACCCGGTACTGCCGATATGCGTTCCGTCAGGAGCGTAAAGTCTTGCCGAGACGGGCTGATTTTCGCCGTTCCATTCGGAAATCACGGCATAGCTGTCGACGCTTCCGTCGGCGTTTTTGTAAACATCCTTGACCGCCCTGCCGCCGCCGTATTCGCGGCAAAGCCTTTCTGCGCCGTCACGGTCGTACCACGTCAGACACGAAAGCTGATCGCCGTCGTATTCCTTGACGTACGAATACACGATGCTATCAAAAAACACGCCGCCCATAGCCGTGAGCCTGACCTCGCGGCAGTCTTCGAATTCATATTTCATCACGACAGTTCTGTCGCCCAGATCGTGTTTGAGCACGGTCTTTGCGGTGACGACGCCGTTTTCGTCGTACTCGCTCATGAGAAGAAAGCTGTAATAGCTTTCGGAATACAGAAATTCGAAGCTTGCAAGCAACGTGCCGTCCGCCCTTCGGGAAACTTCGGTTGCCTCGCCGTTGTCGTTGGTATATTCGGTATAATGATCAACGTTACCCTCTTGATTATAGAACATTATCTTTGTCACTTTGTTATCAGCGCCGAATTCGCAAGTCTTTTCAAGACGGTTTCCGTCGTAAATATAATCAATAATGCCAAGCTGTTTTCCGTCGGGTGCATATGAGTTTATCTGCGACAATCCTTTCACGCTGTAGGAAAATTCGCGGTAATATTCCATATTGCCGTCTGCGTCGCAGTAAAATTCCCTGATCGGTCTACCCGCGTCATCGTATTCGTATGTAACATTGTCCCCAACCTCATCAGAAACGTCCGACTCTTCGGACACATCTGAAAAATCTGCTCCTTCCGATGCTTCGGACTCGCACGATATATCCGAAACGACCGATATATCCGTTATCTCGGAGCTTTGCCCGGTCTCGCCTCTTCCGCAGCCCGAAAACAGCAGTGCCAGCACTGCCGTAAATAAAAGCACGATCGCCTTATTTTTGTCTGACATTTTCAAACCTCCCGAATAATTCTGCAAACGCGCTTATCTGAGCATTAAATATTACGACTCCCAATTATATTCATAGACTCTGACCTCGGATGAGTCGCTGACCGGACCTACTATAGTCTTTATCACGCGACCGTACATGTTATATTCGTTTTCTTCGTGCTCGATTATGTTTCCATTAGAATCGTATATTATCCGTTTTGTTTCTTTATTCAAACTGTTTTTTCCAATTATATCATGCCTGAGGACTTTTCCTTCCGCATCGTATTGAATGGTTTCCGTCAAGCCTCTTGTCACCATTTCGACATACTCTTTTATACGACCGTTGGAGTAATACTTGGTTCTTGCGATTATCATTCCGTTTTCATCACATTCACTGCTCGAGTAAGGAAATCCGTCGGAATCAATGTAAATCCTTTCCACACTTTTTCTGCTGTCATGATATATTACTGTCACATACGTTGTCGCAATGTCATTGCCCTCATAACGGGATGTTTCTTTGATTACGCGACCGTATTCATCGTACTCGTATATCGTCACGCGTGTCGCCTCGTCAAGCTTGTTGCTGACTTCCTTGATCAGATTGCCGTCATCATTATAAAAATACTCAATACATAGATCACTATCAACCTCGCCGTATACTTGCCCGGTATAAACGAATTTTGTTCTGTTGCCGTTACTGTCATATTCCTGTTCGGTAACGATAATCTCACGAAGATTTCCATCTGCGTCAAAAAATTCCGAACAATAGTATATGGCATTCCCACTATCGTCATATTTAAACTTCATGGTATATGTAATATTTCCTTCGCCATCATAAGACTTAATACCGGTTTCTTGAAGTTTTTCATCATAGGTATATTCGGTCGTAGAAGTTACGCCGCCGTAATAGTCATAATTAATATGTTTTACTACATCGCCGTTTTTGTTGAATTCATCACGAGAAGTGGGAATAGCGCCATCTCTTGAGCAAATTTTTACGACCATATTTCCGTCGCTGTCGTATATTTCCTCGTTATGTTGTCCTCCATCCGGATAAAGCCATAATTTCTTCGACAGCTTTCCGTTGTCGTCATAATAGCATTCATATCTTGCCGGATTTTTTTGATTAACAAAGTAGCGCAAAGTGACTGTCTCTTTGCCGTCATCGTCGAATTCGCGAATATCAGTGTAGTAAAGCATTCCGTCATAATAGAAGCACATTTCCTTACAACATCTTCCGGCATCGTCGTATTCGTATTCAACATAGTTTTCCACTTCGTTGTAACTGCCATAAGTTATCTTTTTTATGACTCTACCGTCGCTGTCATATTCGTAAGCCACATCGGAAGAGCTTTCGCTGTTTTCTCCGCTTACGTCGCTTTCGTCAGACGTACGCGAAAGCTCTTCCGCGCGTGATACGTCGGATACATTGCCTTCGGTTTCATGACTACAGCCGAAAAGCATCACCGTGAAAGTAACTGTCAATAATGCTGTCAAAATCTTCTTAAACATGTCAAAGCTCCTCCTGATATTGTGTTTGATTTTAATGGTGCATATTAATAATCTTCATCACCTATTACATCATAAACAATTATAAAACGCGTATATGAATTAGTCATTAACAAAGTGGTATTTTGACAGAAAATATCCGAAAAAATTTAATTTTTTATATTATATTTTGTAAGCAATATTATTGTGCCGTCAGGATATTTCAAAAAAGGCAAAAAAAGCAAGGAGAATCTCTGTAATTCTCCTTGCTTCAGACTGAAAACAAAGTCATGTGTAAAAGAAAGAGGGGTTCAAAAGCCGCGATTCGTCGGACAGCACAGACTTGGAAGCCGCTTTTCTTTTTTTGGGGCGATGAAAGCTATTCAGTCATTGCAGATCGCCTTGTGGATCTTATACACATCCGACGAAATTCTGTTCATGAACGACTGCGTATACACTCCCGTATAATCGGTCAGTATGACCAACACGTACGGACGATCTTCATAATAGACGATCGCCGCGTCGTTAAGGGACTTGATATCCTCGCCGTATTTGTGCGCCACCTCATAAAGGCACTCGCCGTTTTCGTCGGTAGGCAATCCGCCCTTGACGAACTTATTTACGTTTGCATTCTTCAAAAGCTCCACAAACCAGATGAAGTTTTCGTTTCCCTCCTCTGCCCTGCGATATATCTCTTCAAACATACGACCGACTCCGCCCGCATTGAGCACAGAGCCGTAGGTATTCGAAATATACGGCGCATTATAGTCGCGCTGAGCCCTGAAATGGAAGTCGACGAGCCCGAGCAGACCGTCGGTAAGATTATAAAGCATACAAAAGCCGGTGTTGTCGCTTTCGATGCAGATATGCTCGATAACCTCTCTGAGCGTAAGCTTTGTTCCGTCTGGCATATTCTTGATGCTGCCCGTGCCGCCGTATTTATGGATTCTTTCCTTATACGTCAGCTCCTGATCGAGCGACAGCTCGCCGTTATCGACCATCTCCAAGATATAGAGCAGGTAAGGCGCTTTCATAAGGCTCGCCGCGCCGAACAATCTGTCGGCATTATAAGAAACGGTAAAGCCGGTCTTCAGGTCGCAATAATACATTGCGCAGCAAAAGCTCTGATTGTTCATCCGCTTGTTGAGCGTTTCCAGAAGCGACGGGTCGATGACCTCGGGCAAAGCTATTCCGTCTTCCGACGGCAACGGATATGCAACAGTCAGTTTATTCGATTCGATAGATTCCACGTCAGATACGTCGAACGAAGTGTCTTGCAATTCGTCGTATCTTTCGCGTACCGTCGCGCAACCCGAAAGCGGCGCGATCAGCGCGGCACAAAGCAGAGCAGAAAGAAGTTTTTTCATATATTTTAATTACTCTCCGCGGTCAAGGAACAGGTCGATAAGCTTATCTCCCTCAGAGACAAATACTCCGTTCTTACCGCTGAAATCGTCATAGCTGTCAACACCGCTTTTGGGATGGTTCTCGCTGTCGTATATCACAAACGGGATGGGCTCTCTCACATGGGTGCGAAGCGCGATCGGCGTGGGATGGTCGGGGAGAAGCATGATGCGGTAATGTTCGCCGCGTTCATCGAGCTCCTTGATAACCGGACGTACGATAAATTCGTCGATACTTTCGATCGCTTTTATCTTATCGGCGATCTTGCCCTGGTGACCGCATTCGTCGGGCGCTTCGACATGTATATACGCCAGATCGTTTGTTTTAAGTTCTTCGAGCGCGGCGGCGGCCTTGCCCGCGTAGTTTGTGTCAAGCGTTCCGGTAGCGCCGGCAACGTCGGGCACGCTCATACCTGCGCAAAGCCCGATACCCTTTATCAGATCGACCGCGCACACGACCGAACCGCGAAGTCCGGTTCGCTCTGTAAACAGCGGAAGCGACGGCTTTTTGCCGGGCGACCAGAACCAAAGCGAGTTTGCCTTTTTCAGTCCGCGTGCGGCTCTTGCAATGTTGATCGGATGGTCGTTAAGTATTTCAAAAGAGCGCTTCATAAGCCCGCGATACACATCGCTGCCCTCTCCGGAAGGGAGATATTCGCCTATCCGCTTGCCGATGATATCGTGCGGACGCGCAAAATCCCTGAAATCGGGCGCATCGTCAAAAACAAAGCAATGGCGATAGCTTATGCCTACGTGAAGCTTGGTACGCTCTCCGCAAAGCATTTTATCGCAATACTCGATAAGCACGCGCGCTTCTTCGGTCGATATCTCGTCGGACGAGTGGTCGAGCATGACCTTTTCCTCATAAGGTTCGCCGTTATCCGAAAGGGCGACTATGTTAGCTCTTACAGCCGTCTGATTATCCTTCAGATCAACGCCGATAGAGAGCGCCTCCAGGGGCGAGCGGCCTTTGGAATATATCTTTGGGTCATAGCCCATAATAGCAAGGTTTGCGGTGTCGCTTTCGGGAACCATTCCGTCGGGAACGGTGGCGCACATGCCGTTTATACCGTGAGCCGCAAGGTAGTCCATACCCGGCTTATCCGCCGCCTGAAGCGGCGTTTTTCCGTTAAGATCGGCAAGCGGATGGTCAGCCATGCCGTCGCCGAGAATAATTACATATTTCATAGCTTAAAAGTCCTTAGTTTTAGTCCTCGAACATATCAACACGGCGCTGATGTCTTCCGCCTTCGAAGGGAGTTTCGAGGAATATATCGATAAATTTACATGCATTTTCGGGCGTGACCTGCGTAGCGCCGAAGCATATTATATTGGCGTTATTGTGGCGGCGGCACATTTCTGCGCCGGAAGGCTCATGAATGAGCGCCGCGCGGGCGTTTTTCACCTTATTTGCCGCGATGCTCATGCCGATGCCACTGGTACAGCAAAGCACGCCGAAATCAGCATTTCCTTCGGAAACGCTGCGCGCTACGGCCTTTGCAAAGACCGGATAGTCACAGCTGTCTTTGGTGTATGTTCCTTTATCGTCAACGTCATGACCGTTTGATCTGAGATACCCGCAAATAGCGTTCTTGAGGTCGAGAGCGCCGTGGTCGCAACCTACTGCAATTTTCATTTTATATTATTCCTTTCGTTGCGCTCCCTTTCAGCCTGAGAAGCGCGGAGATATATTGGTTGAAGTACATTTTGTTTAAGTGCCTTGCCGTTTATAAAAGCGTCGTAGCCGCAAAGCGCCACAGAGACCGCATTCTGATCGGTACATGTCACGGGGGGAAGGATCACATCGTCGTCATCCTCGCAAAGCGATTTGAACAGTGCGGCGCCGTCGCCGCAAAGCAGCACGCGCTTGCCAATGGTCTTGAGCTCGGAATATATTTCGTCAAACGCGGCGCAGCGGTCGGGCGTAAGCCTGACTCCGCCGACATAGATCGCGTTATAAAACTGCTTCCTTCTCGCATCCATGACAGGGCAGATCACATCCGCCATTCCGGCTATATTACGGTACAAAGCGTCAAGCGTAGAAACGCCGCACACGGGCTTATCACCCGAATACGCCAGTCCCTTGACCGTTGCGACGCCTATACGCACCCCGGTAAACGAGCCCGGACCGACGGAAACCGCGATCAGATCCACCTCCGGCAGGGTATATCCGCCGGCTGTGAGCGCGCCGTCAACGAGCGGAAGCAGGTTTTCGCTGTGCGTCATGCCGTTTTTGAGCGTGAACAGACAATATCTGCCCACCTTTCCGTTTTCTATTTCGCAGACTGCCGATGTGGCAACAACCGCAGTCGAATCTATGGCGAGAATTTTCATGTTTTTTTCCTCTGATCTCTAATCCTTTTCCTCGCGCTTACGGCGTCTTATACGGCGTTTCGGCGCGTCATCGTTTTTCATAATAAATCTTTCGTCCTCTTCGTCGTATCTGTCAACATCGTAATAAAAGCTGTCGTCTGTGGAAAAACTGCGTTTTTCCGCCTTTTCGTCAATGAGCGTCTTTATGAGGTAATATATGACGGAAAACAGCGGAACGCCGATCATCATGCCGATAAAGCCGAACATACCTCCAAACAGCAACAGCGAGAACGTGACCCAGAATTCGCTTACGCCGGTCGTGTTGCCGAGTATCTTTGCGCCTATTATATTGCCGTCTATCTGCTGAAGCACGATTATGAATATACCGTAAATAAGCCCCTTGACCGGGTTGACCATGAGAATAACAAATGTTGTCGGGATGCCGCCTATAAACGGACCGAAGAACGGTATTATGTTGGTGATGCCGATAATGGTGCTCACAAGCAGCGGATAAGGCATGTTAGTGCAGATGCAGAATATGAAGCAGATAATGCCGACTATCAGCGAATCGATGAGCTTACCGCCGATAAATCCGCCGAATATCTCGTGCCCGTGACGCGCCGTATCGACTATACGGTTGGCATGTCTCGGCTTGAAAAGCACATATGTGACCTTTTTCGCCATGCTGACAAAATTACGTTTTTCTGTAAGCGCATACACCGCCACGATGATTCCCACAAGGAAGTTATAGAGGAACACGAGCACCGACGCCACGCTGCTGGTTATATATGTGAGCGCAGACTGGGCTGTAGGCAAAAGGTTGGTGGTGACCCACTCCTGAAGCGAACGGCTCGCGCCCTCGATAAGGTTTTGGAATGTCTCGCCGAACCCGCTGTCGGCAACCGTGAACTTATCGAAATGTTCGACAAGCTCGTTCAGAAGCGGTCCGATCTGCCTCGCAAGATCGATGATCGACTCGAGAAGCGAAGGTATGATCATCAGACAAAGCACGATAACAAGCGATATGCCGATGACCATCGCTATGGTAATGGAAAGCCCTTTGGCGTATTTTTTTGACTTACTGCGGATCTTTTCGCTTTTTGAAGCAAGAAAGCGGCGTCTGAGCCGTCGCTCAAAAAACACGACGATCGGATTCAGGACGTACGCGATGCATATGCCGTATAAAACGGGAGAAATATACCCGATATAGCGGTTTATCACCGCAACGACAGAGTCGAATTCCCACATGGCAACAAAGGCAAGTATGCTTATTATTACCACTATTATAATGCCCTTATAACGCTTTATTTCATATTTGTTTTCATCCGAACGATTATCCAAGCCGTAATCACCCTTCGCAGAAAAATTCAATTTGTAATATTTTATCATTAACGCGCCCTAAAGTCAAGAAAAAAACGGTTTGCGTCACAAATTTTACCTCAGTTTCGGGCACAGCTGCCGGACGTACGTCGTTTTTGCCCCCGTTCATAAATATTAGCAGAAAAAAACATCCGTTTTGACAATATTTTTTCACAAAATGTTCAATTTCCTCTTGACAGCGAAAAAAAACATGATATACTTATAGTTGAAACCCATATATTCTTTCAAGAAAAGGAGTTCCAACATGAAAAAGCTTTTATCCATCGCGCTCTGTCTCGTACTTGTCTTCAGTTGCGTAAGCGTTTTTGCAGCGGCTGACGACGCCGTCAGGATCAGAGTCTACAAGATCAACCCCGAACATTATTATGAAGGATGCATCTGCGTCTACACCTCCGAAAGAGGCGAAACCCTCGGCACAGAAGGTCAGAGCTTCGCTTGGTGGGCAGTTGTCGTCTTCGAAGAAGACGCTGCATCAGGCGGTTACAAGTGCACCGCCGCTTATCCGCTTAACGGCGACGCTAAAGGCGACGTTGCCATCCCCGCTAACGGCTTTGTCCTTGCCGGCAACACCGGTAACGACTGGCCCGCCCTCTTTGCAGGCGCAAACGGCAGCGAATGGTATTACAACGACACCAACGAACAGGGCGTACCCTATTCCGAATGCCCCAACTTCGCTACCGATCACGTTAAAGAAGACCTCGCTGTTATCGCAACCATCCAGGTCGGCGACATCATGTATCTTGACGGCATCGACCTCGGCAGCAACAACCTCAACACAAACGAGGACGAAGACACCGTCTTCTATTACAGCGACGATTATGAGTCTTTCGCTTATGTTTCCTCCGAAAAGCCCGCTCCCATCGTTGACGAGTCCTCTGAAGAGCCCTCTGTTGAGCCTTCTGTAGAACCTTCCGTAGAACCTTCCGAAGAGCCCTCTGCCGCTCCCTCCGGTGATACCGTAAAGGAAACCATCACCGTCGACGGTAAGATCGATGACCTCGGCTGGACCAGCAGCAATGCAAAGTGGACCACCCTCAGCAAATGGTTTGTTGACGAAAACTTCGACGTTAAGGGCGAAACCGTTAAATACGCAGTTCGTTCCGACGCCGACAACGTATACATCGCAATCGAAATCGGTCACGACTGGAGCGATATCGCTGCTGACAGCGATCTTTCCACCGCCGCAGGCGTTGACGCAGCTGTTACCACCGGCACAAGAGTACGTCTCTGGATCGGCGGCGGCGCTGACGGCGCTCCCGCAGGCTTCTTCGATATCCTCCGCCAGAACGGCGAAGTAAAGACCCTCTACAGAAAAGTCGCCGCTACCGACATTTCTGCTGCAATAAACGGCAAGGTTCTCGAAATCTGCCTGCCCAAGACCGGTCACGAACAGTTCACCATCGGCGAAAAGGCTAAGCTGAACGTCAACTTCTCCGACATCATCTATGGCGAAGAAGGCGACAAGTACGCTCAGATCAACGCTTTCGAAGAAGAACAGAACACCAACTGGAAGTCCGACGAACGTTATCCCGAATTCGACATGGCTGCAATCGCTCTCGGCGAAGTTAAGACCGGCGGCAACGATAAGCCCGTTCCTTCCACATCTGATAACGGCATCGTCGCTCTCGCAGTCATCGCTTCTCTCGCAGTTGCAGGCGCTGTCATCGTTAAAAAATCCAGATAATTTTCCAAACATACCACAAATTATCTCAAACTGATCATATGTTCCTCCGCATGACCCGCGGAGGAACATATTTTTTTGAATCGGCGTCTGGCAATTTATTGCATTTCCTATCTGCCGTAAAATCGGGATTGTCTTGTTATTTCAACGCTTTTGAGCCCATCCTCCAAAAAAATCAGTCTATATATTGCTCCCGTTTCACGATTTTTTTGTTTATATTGTCGCATTTTTGCACAATTGCTCTTGACAATATGATCACTTTATGATATCATCTATATGCAAGCTGAGGTATCGATCCTCGCAAACATATCCTAATACGAAAGGAATTACTTAAACATGAAACGTATTTTAGCATGTCTTCTCATTCTTGTCATGATTTTTGCTTTCGCAGCATGCAACAATGACAACGAAGAGAGCAAACCTTCTGACGAATCCTCCACAGCTCCCGTAAATTCTGTTGACGATACGTCCGAACCCGCTTCCACAGAGCCCTCACAGCCTGATGAAAGCTCCGTTGCACCCGATGATTCCTCCGAACCCGTTGAGGAATCTTCCGAAGTTATTCCCGTTAAACCCACCCGCGAAGAAGTTGAAGAGCCCGCAAACTACATTTGGCTCAGCAACTCCGAAGACGACGCCAAGGATACCGCAATCGGTTGGAGAATCGACGCTTCCGCTTTCGAAGGCAAGGTCGACCTCCGTATCTTTGCTGACGTTAAATTTGAAGACACCGTTTCCATCGACGGCGGTCTCGCATTCGTCAATATCTATTTCTATGGCGAAGGCGACAAGCTCCTCGCTTTTGAAGACTGGGCAGAGTCCAGAAGTCTTGACGAAGACGAGCTTGGCAAGTGGTATACTTTTGACTACAACTTCAACCTTTCTCAGATCGAAACCGACGACGATAAGCTCTCCTATGTAACCATAACCATCGGTTTCTGGCAGGCTACCGGTAAGGTCTACTGCGGTCCTATTAACATCTCCGCTCAGAAGGAAATGTTCTGGGGCAAGCCCTTCAACACCTACCTCGACCTCTCTGATTCCGACATCTGCACTGCTGTCAATG
>CAZVSW010000015.1:0-21928 GCA_964630005.1 uncultured Ruminococcus sp.
GGCGCGAGGGCTCGCGGAGCTCGCCTTAGGGTGTTTTTTCCACGAGTGAATCGCGAAAAAAACGGATTTTTATTATATTCAGGAAGACAACAGCCTGCGGCTGTTTTCTCCCCGAACCCCTCTTTCTTTAAGAGGTGCGCCTGCGGCGCGGAATTAATTATGAATATGCATGGTGCGGGGCTTTACTTTTGTGAATTGCGCGGGCGCTTTGTCTTAAGTCTGATTATTTGACGTTTTGGACGACAAAATTTTGCTTGCAATTGGATTGGATATGTGATACAATATTTAATATGAATGACCATATGCTTTTTAACAAAACCGAAAAAGAAACCTTTCTTTCAGAGCTTAGTGCGGGAAGGCTTTCCCACGCATATCTTATCGAGGGCGACGAGGGCAGCGGCAAGACATATTTTGCCATGTTTGCGGCGCGCGCCGTGCTTTGCACCGGCGGCGACAGACCTTGCGGAAGGTGCAGTGCCTGTATGAAGATACTCGCGGGCAGTTACCCCGATCTGTTTTATTATTCGCCCGAAAAGAAGGCTACCATCGGCGTAGACACAGTCCGTGACATAAAAAAGTCCGTTTTTCTCATGCCAAACGACGGCGAAAAAAAAGTCTATATCATCGATGAAGCGCAGAAAATGACTCCGCAGGCGCAAAACGCGCTCCTCAAATTCCTGGAAGAACCTCCTGCCAGCGCAGTGTTTTTCATCGTTGCGGACAAGCGCGAATCGATGCTGCCTACCGTTGTTTCGCGCACGCGTGTCATATCAATGGCACCGTCGTCCAAAGAGGCGCTGACAGCTTTTTTGAAAAGCGCCAACCCGAAAGAGGACGCCGAACATGTTTCCGCCGCAGTACGCATGGCAGACGGCAGTCCGGGCAGGGCGATAAAGCTTTTGAAAAAGGATTTCAGCCGTCAGCAACAGCTTTGTATGGATTTTGTTCCGCTCATGCTCGGCTCGTCGACTTCGGACGTAATGGCGTTTCTGATTTCGGCAAAGCTTAACCGGGAGGGACTGAAAGATTTCTTTTGCCTTCTGCTCACCGCTGTTTCGGATATTATGAATGTAAAATACGGCGTGACCGCCACGCGGCTGCTCTCGTATGAAACGGCGCGGCGCTATTCTCAGAGCGTGACCGACCGCCGCGCGGCGTATCTGGCAGATATAATCATGGAGGCGGTCATCAGGCTTACCGAAAACGCAAACACCAATCTGCTGATCACATCATTTTCACTAAAGACCACGGCGACAGGTTCGGACGCGCCCGACGCCGCAGTATAACAGCAACTCAGTAAAACAAGAACAGGAATATATAATATATGGAAGAAAAAATTGTAACAACACCGGCACAGCCCGAAGAAGAGCCGATGAGAGAAATAGTCGGCATACGTTTCCGCGGTACGGGCAAGGTCTATTACTTTGCGCCCGCCGGCACGGTCTTTAAAGAAGGCGACTTCGCCATTGTGGAAACGGTTCGCGGCGTTGAATATGGCTCTGTGACCATAGGGAACAAAATGGTTCCTCAAAGCGAGATCGTCGGCACGCTCAAGCCGGTCATCCGCAAGGCCGACGAAAACGACGCGCAGAAATTTGCCAAAAACTGCGAAATGGAAGAACAGGCAAAGCCGCTGTTTATTGAAGCGGTTGAAAAAAACAAGCTCGTTATGCAGCTTGTTGACGTGGAATATACCTTTGACAACGCAAAGCTGATATTTTATTTCACCGCCGACGGAAGAGTCGACTTCCGCGACCTTGTCAAGGATCTGGCTTCAATCTTCCGCACGCGGATAGAGCTTCGCCAGATAGGCGTGCGCGATGAGGCAAAGCTTATCGGCGGCATGGGCGTTTGCGGCAGACCGTTTTGCTGCAAGACCTTCCTTTCCGATTTTGCGCAGGTTTCTATAAAAATGGCAAAGGAACAGAACCTTTCGCTCGCCTCGTCAAAGATTTCCGGCACTTGCGGAAGACTTATGTGCTGTCTGCGCTTTGAGCAGGACACTTACGAGAGGGAATACGCCACCTTCCCCAAGGTCGATTCGATCATCGAAGCCGGCGGAAACAGGGGCGTTATTGTGGAATCAAACTTCCTCACCGGCAAGATAAAGGCAAAAATGGACGGCGACGCCGCCAATGTGTTCAGAACCTTCACAAAAAAAGAGGTCAAGGTTGTCGGGCGTGTAAAAGGCAACAAGAACGACGAAAACTCGGATGTTCTTCCCGATGAATACAACAACTGATCTCCGTGGAAACGGACGAGTGACTTTTTGATATGGTATTTTCATCACTTATTTTTATTTTTGCGTTTCTGCTCGTGACGCTGGCGCTGTATTTTATCGTCCCCAAGCGCGCAAGGATGCTCGTGCTCTTTGTTGTCAGCTTCCTGTTTTATGGCTGGGGAGAGCCTAAATACATCGTGCTGATGGTCGTTTCCATCTGCTCGGCGTACGGCTTCGGCTTCCTTATCGATAAATACCGCGACGCCGACAAAAAGAAAGCACGGCTGTGGCTTACGGTCTCGCTTGCCGTGAATCTGGCGTTTCTGCTGTATTTCAAATACGCCGGCTTTATCGTGAACAATGTCAGCCTTATCCCCGGGCTTGACAGCATGCTTGCGCCTTTGCGGGAATATACCGCGACTCTTAAGCTGCCGGTCGGAATATCGTTTTATACGTTTCAGATCATGTCATATTCGATCGACGTTTACCGCGGCGACGCCAATGTGCAAAAGCGTTTCATTCCGTTCGGCACGTACGTAACGCTCTTTCCGCAGCTCATCGCCGGACCTATCGTCCGCTATAAGGATATCGACGACCAGCTTACCTCGCGTACCGAAAATGCGGATAAATTCGCCGAGGGCGTACGCCGTTTTGTCGCAGGTCTTGCAAAAAAGATATTGCTCGCCGACGCCGCCGCGGCGGTAGTCAGCTACTGCGACGCTTCGCTGAGACTCGAATCGACTGTAGTTACCGCGTGGATGCTTGTGATCTTCTATACCTTCCAGATCTATTTCGACTTTTCCGGCTATTCGGATATGGCGATAGGACTTGGCAGGATGTTCGGCTTTGAATTTCTTGAAAACTTCAATTACCCCTACCTTGCCGATTCGATAACCGATTTCTGGCGCAGGTGGCACATCTCGCTTTCGACGTGGTTTAAGGAATATATCTATATCCCCCTCGGCGGAAACCGTCAGGGCAAGCTTAAGCAATTCCGCAATATTGCGGTCGTATGGCTGCTTACCGGCGTATGGCACGGCGCGCAGTGGAACTTTATCATATGGGGCTGTTATTTCGGACTGCTTCTGATGCTCGAAAAGGTCGTTTTGCTCAAAGCGCTTAAGAAAGTCCCCGCGTTTGTCCGCCATGTATACGCGCTGTTCTTCATCGCCATCGGCTGGCTTATCTTCTACCATACCGATCTTGCGGCGGGCGCAGTATGCCTCAAGGCGCTCTTTGGCGGCGGAACGGTCGCGTTTGCGTCTGCCACAAACATTTATGACCTGCTAAGGCTGATGCCGCTTGCGGCGATATGCGCGGTTGCCTCTACTCCCGTTCCTAAACGGCTGTTTTATAAGCTCGAACAGAGCGTGCGCGCGTTTCAGTACGCTTCTCCGTTCCTTATGGGCGGCGTGATGCTTCTCTGCGTGGCTTATATGGTGGATTCCACATTCTCGCCGTTTTTGTACTACATTTTTTAAAGAGACATGAAAACTTCCTCATCACTTACGATTTTTGTTTTTCTACTTATAATATTACCGCTCGCCGTCGGCTTTTTACTGAAGCCTGCGGACAGCTTTTCGCCCGAGGAACAGCGCGAGCTACAGCAGTTCCCCAAATTCAAAACGGACGAATTTCTGAGCGGCGCGTTCTCGTCAGAGATAAACAGCTATATGAACGATCAGTTTCCGCTTCGCGATGTTTTTGTAGGCGCGAAGAGCGTTTCCGAGCGCTTGCTTCTCAAGCGCGAAAATAACGGCGTTCTCAGGGGCGATAACGATCAGCTCGCCGTGCGCCTTTTTGCCGCAAACGACGGCAAGCCGCATCCGCTCAGCTATTCGGCGCCAAGGATCGATCTTTATTATGACGAAGTGGTTGCCTCCGCAGCTTCCTCGCTGAAAGCTCTTTCCGAACGGTTCGAAAACTACGGTATCGATTTTGCCGTCATGTTGCCGCCGAGAACCATCGACGTCGCCGCGTCTGCTTTTGCCTACCCCGACGAGCGCTCGGTGGCGCTCTCAGACCGCGTAGCCGGGCTGCTTTGCGATATTGATTATATTAATATGTACGGAATATTCCGCACGCGCTATGATGCGGGCGAATATGTCTATTACCGCACCGACCACCACTGGACGGCGCTCGGCGCATATTACGCATATGCCGAGGTCATGAAGTCCTTCGGCGAAACACCGCACGCGCTTGGCGAATTCGAGCGTACCGTTGTGTCGGACAGCTTCCTCGGCTCGACATATTCCAAGGCGGGCTATAAGGATATCACGCCCGATCGGATGGAGGTCTTCGAACTGCCGTCAATGCCGTCCGCGTCGTTCGTGACCGAGCGTCCTTATGACAAAAACCTGCCGCGCATCGACGGTCTGTACAAAACGGACGCGCTTTCCGAAAAGGATAAATATCCGCTCTATCTCGGTGGAACGACCCAGTACGCCCGCGTAAGCCTGAAAAGCGGCGAAAAGCGTGAAAAGCTGATGATACTCGGCGATTCGTTCGCGCTCAGCCTTGCGCCCATGCTCGCGCTTCATTACGATATCGAGTTTGTGCGCCTCGGCGACTGGAGCAACGTTTTTGCTTCCCAGGGCGCGCCTGACGCGGATAAGGTGCTTGTCGTCTGGAACTTCGAAAACCTTATCACGACGACAGATCTTTCGCGAACTCTTGGAATCTCAAAATATTACGGTGGCTGACATGGCAAAAAAACGCGATTGGATATTTTTTATAGTTGCGGGGGCGATCATCGTCATTTTCCTGATCGTTACGTTTTTCAAGACGGAACATGTTGTGCCGTATGAAGAGGCGATGGAATATATCACCATCACAGACGGCGAGACGGCTGTTGTTGTCGAGCTGAATTACAGCAAGGGCACGGTGTACGCTTATAACGACGGATATTACGGCAGAGCCGAAGGCGATAATATATACATAGTCTTCTGCCGCTCGCTGTTTGACGAGTGGTTCGGCAAAAAAGTGCCCGGTTACGGCACGATCCGCATAAATAAAAACGGAGACGCCGATTCCGGCTATGTTACGCCGGCGATGTGGTACATCGAAGACCCTCAGGACCCGGACGCGCTCAAAACGCCTTTGAACGATAAGATAACAGAGCGAAAGTAAAAAATTTCCCGTTTATACTTGATTTTTCCGCTCGGATGTGCTAATATGAAACTGCCCAAGAGCATCAATAAAATAAACAATTCTGAAAGGATTTACCCACATGTCCAAAATGAAAATAGGCATTATCGGCTGCGGTACTATCGCTAATAATGCTCATATCCCGAACTACCTCAAAAATCCCGATGTAGAGATCAAATATTTCTGCGATATCCTTCTCTGGAAGGCTGAAAAGTGCGTTGAAAAGTACGGCTGCGGCATCGCTGTCGAAGACTATCACGAGATCATCAACGACCCCGAGATCGTTGCTGTTTCCGTCTGCACTCCCAACAAGATGCACTCTATCATTTCCGTCGACTGCCTTAAGGGCGGCAAGAACGTACTTTGCGAAAAGCCCGCTGCAAGAACCTATGCAGACGCGCTTCTCATGCAGCAGGCTCAGCACGAAAGCGGCAAAGTGCTCAATATCGGCGTTGTTAACCGTTTCAATGCTGCCGTCAATAAGCTTCGCGATATGATCCAGTCCGGCGAATTCGGCGAAGTATATCACGTATACGTTTCCTTCCGTTCACAGCGTTCCATCCCCGGCCTCGGCGGTGCGTTCACCACTAACGAGATCTCCGGCGGCGGCGTACTGATCGACTGGGGCGTTCACTACCTTGATATCGTTATGTACTGCCTCGGCGACCCCGCTCCTCAGACCGTTTCCGCTAAAGCGTTCTCCAAGCTCGGCGTTGATATGCCCAACTACGTTTATGAAGGCATGTGGGCTGAAGATACAAAGGACCTCAACGGCACATATGACGTTGACGATTTCGTAACCGGTTTCGTACGTACCTCCGGCGCAACCATCACCTTCAACGGCGCATGGGCACAGAATATCGGTATCGGCGAATCCTATATCGACTTCATCGGCACAAAGGCCGGCGCAAGACTCACCTATGGCGGCGACTTCACCGTATGGAGCACCTCCTGCGGCTGCCTTGTCAATATGAAGCCCAAGTTCAAGCCCTGCGACCATTTCGAAAATGAGATCAACTCCTTCATCCGCTGTATCCAGACCGGTGAAAAGCTTCCTTCTCATATCGATACAGTCATCGTCACTGCGAAGATGATGCAGGCAATGTACGATTCCTCTGCCTCGGGCAAAGAGATTCAACTTTAACCGAAATATACTGGGGCTGTCGCAAGTGGTTTTTTCGCTTGCGGCAGCCCTTCGTATTTTATATATGTCTAACGCTTGAAAAGCATCATATCATAATATCCGTCGCGAAGCGACACCTCTTAAAGAAAGAGGGATTCAGGGAGAAAACGCTTGCGTTGTCTTCCTGAATAAAATAGAAATTGTTTTTTCCGCGATTCACTCGTGGAAAAAACACCCTAAGGCGAGCTCCGCGAGCCCTCGCGCCGAGGGGAGCGTTCAAAAGCGAAGCTTTTGTGGAGCGGCGATAAGCGCGAGAAGGAAAAGGGGTTCGCGGGGGAAAACGTAGTTTGCCCCTGCCTGAAAAGATCCCTCGCGCCGAGGGGAGCGTTCAAAAGCGCAGCTTTTGTGGAGCGGCGATAAGCGCGAGCAAAAAGGGGTTTACGGGGGAAAATGTGTTTCCCCCGTCATGCATTACTGTGGCAATCGGAATTTTTTGCATATACTATATATTGCGCGCCGCGCACGATTTTTGGCGCTCTGCGCATAGCTGTTGTCCTGAAATAGTGGAAAAAAACGCGGATTTTTCCGCTTCAGAGGCTTTCCGTCCAAAGTTTTCTAAAAAAATTCCCAAAAGGACTTGACAAAGCCCAAAAAATAGATATAATAGGCTTTGTAATGTAATCATAAATCGAGGAGTATCTTTATCCTCTGACGAAGTCGTCAAAAAAGGAACGGATTTTTTGAGGGCGGCGTGAGAGGCTGAAGCCTTCGCGATAAATGATACTTATTTTTCGAAATACATATTTAGAAAGGATGTACTTATGAAAACGTGCACATTCAAAAAAGCACTTTCGCTGCTTATTGCGGTCATGATGGTAGCTTCTTGCCTTACCGTTCTTTCCGTGAATGCAGCGGCCGTTAAGTGGGACAGATTCGCAACCGTTGACGAAGCAATCGCTAAGACCGGTTCTGTCGAATGGATCCCGATTGGCGGCGAATCCGGCAACGGCCAGTATGTTGGCGACGTACACAGCGACGATTGCAATAACGATTGCACCGCTATTTACGGTTTTGCTCAGGATTCTACCAAAATCTACGTATTTATCGAGACCACCGATTATGCTGACAAGGTAACTCTTAGACTCGACACTAAGCGTGACACCCTTGTAGCTCGTTCACATGAACTTGTTTTCGAATGGAACGGCACTGAATTCGAACAGACTAAGTTTGAATACGGTACTGATGCCGAAGACGATAACAGCGTTACCAGCGGCAAGTTCAGCGATAAGCTCGCTGACTTCTATGGCACCGCATTCGTAAAGGGCAACTCCTACGATTACGCTACCAAAGCAATCACCAAGGCTCACACCGGCATGGAAGCTGCTGAAAGAACCGGCAGACTCCTCGTTGTTCAGCTCCGCAAGGACAGACTTCAGGGCAACGCCGGCAGCGGCAACTTTGACTATGTTTCCGAGCTCGGCTTCGACATCGAAGTTCTTCACGGCAACGGTTGCGCTATCAATTCTTCCAACTCTTCAAAGGATCTTTCCAAGGACGCTACAGACTTCAACCTCTATAGCCTTAAGGAAGACAAGGTTGTCAGAATTGACCTCGACGGTAAAATCAGTCCCTACGAATTCTGGAAAGAAAACAAATGGCAGCTCGTTACTGGCGCTAATGGCCAGCTCATCATGCCTGCTGACATCGACCAGACTGATATCGCTTATGAATTCCAGGTAACTGGCGACAACGTTAACATCTACATTGCTGCAAAGCTTTACGGCGAATCCTACAAGAATGGCGACACCGCTTCTTCTTTCAAGGTTTACCTCAATAGCGACGAAGAAAATGCAATGAAGGGCGGTCTGGAACCCACCGCAGTTCTTGAATTTGTCTTCGACGGCAGCCAGTATGTTTATGTAGGCGGCGAAAGCTACTACAGAAACCTTCAGACCGCTACCAGCATCGCTGCTGACGGCCACGCTGAAATCGAGATCAAACTTCCTTACAGAGATCTCCTTCTCTACACCCCCGATTTCAAGAAGGGCGATCCCTATAACTACCTCGGCGTTAACTTTGAATTCACCGCTCCTGCTCTCTACACCAATGAACAGACTCTCGTAACTCTCGTTGGTAAGACCTATGGCAAGGACGCTGATCATCCTTCGAAGAACTGCGCTAAGAGCAACTACTACACCTTCAACAGCAACTATGCTAAATACTATCTCTCGCAGTACGCTGTAGATAGATATGCGGCAGCTGATTATAATAACAATCTCGCATTTGAATGCGGCGAAGTTAGCAACTTCAGTGAACTCGACATGCTCATCCGTGAACTTTCCGATGACTATGCTGCTAACAGACAGATTGTTGTTAACCGTGTAAGCACCGCTCTTAAGACCGGCGAATTCCAGTCCGATCCTGCAAAGGCAAGCGATACGACAAATAAGTCTTTCTTTAATTCTTATTTTGACTATATGATGTACAGCGACGGCGCTGATCTTTACATCGTTGCTAAGGGCTACAACCCCATTTATAAGAGTGCTAACGCTGTTGGTTCTCAGACCTACAGTAACTACTTCCGCGTATTCTTCTCCGATCCCAGCGCAACTACTTGGACCAACCTTATTGATGCCACCATCAATAACAAGGACACCAACGAACTTAAAGTTGCAGATCGTAAGACCGGCAAGGCTAACCTGAATGAAGAATTCAGCGCTTCCAGCTTCAAGGACTATGCAAATATCCTCGCTGGTAAGATTTCTCTTGCTGATACCAAGATTGCAGAAGACGCAACCAAGCTTTCTTATGATGTCATCTACGGTTTCTATACCAATAAAGACAATAACGGCGTAGCTATCGGCGACTTTGTTCAGCTTCACTCCGGTCGTTATACCATGATTCTCGGCAGCACTCCGTGGAGCTCCAACCGCGCTTATCGCGAAATCTCCATCGAACCCGCTACCAAGCTCGTTCGTAAGAGCTATGTCGCTGATGAGACCCTCAAGAAGAACGTTCTCGCTGATGTCGAATATTCTATCCTTGGCGGTTATCTCTATGACGACGCTTATACCTCCGGTAAGATGCACAATACTGCATACTCCGCTGGTTATAACTACTATGACTATCGCATCGAACCCTCCCTTTCTGAACTTCAGGGCGTTGCAGTACGCGGCTATCTGAACGACGGCAAGATGGGCTACAGCAACTATGGCTCCAAGCACGAAGATCGTACCTTTGCTGCTCTTAAGAACAACTCTACTGGTGTCTTTGGTGCTGATGCAACTAACGCTGTTTCCTTCAAGCTTCTCAGAAACTATGACCTCGCTGCTTTCAAGGCTGTATTCACTACTAACCTCGGCGAAGCAGGCGTAGGCGCTCCTAACTATGTTGACGTATATGTTTCCAATGGTAACGATACTCAGCGTGTTGGTAGATACTATGCATATCCCTCCGCAGTCGGCACTGTAGAGTACGACATTACACTTAACAATGCTGTTGTTGGTAACGAAGTTATCTTCAAGTTCGACAACACCTCCAGCATCATCTTTGCTGTTGAATTCCAGGCATATGCTTATGGTGACCTCATTGTTACCACTAAGAATGCAAACGCTGCTAACGATGGCTACGATCCCGCAACCATCTTTGGTCAGAATGCTAACAACATCAACAACATTCAGTGGTGGAATGCTGGCGCTCCTGTCTTCAAGTATGATACCAATCTCGGCGCTTACTATCGTGTAAGTGAAACTGTTCCCGCATACGGTGCAGGCTCTGTTGGTAACTACAAGAAGGGCGATTTCGCAATCACTGTTCACAATAATCTCGTAAACAATGTCAACAACAAAGCAACTGCTGCTCAGAAGGCTAACCTCGCTCTTCTCAATAGCATTGTAGTTGGCGAAAGAGTTTACCTCTATAACGATGCTCATGCAGACGCTAACTACGATCTCATGATGCAGCCCACTAATAGCAACTTCTACATTACCATCGGTAATGCTCTTATGAGCAAGGATGTTGCTGCTTATAATCCTACTGTTGGTTATAAGTACACCATCACTGACCTTGGCCAGATCGGCGACGGTAAGTCGACTATGATCCTCATCGATTCTCAGTCCGTTCCTACCAACACCGCTTTCAAGGCTCTCGGTTCTCACTCCACCTTCACTGTTCACAACTTTGGCGACTATGTTGGCAATACCACTGCTGTTCTTGCACGCATAGGCAATGCAATCACCGTTGGCGAAGTATCCGCTATCACCTACGGCGACGCTAAGGATTACAACTACTTCTATGCAGTAGCAGTTGATAACAACAACAGAGTTGTTGAAACCAACTATACTCTCGGCAGACCTGACGGCGTTAAGACCGACATGGTAATTCCCGAAGGCGGTTACATCGTTCTTTGCAACGCTAACCTTACCGAAGCTGCAAACTTCAAGAAGATTGCTCTCGGCGACAATGTTGCTCTCAACAATGTCAACCTCGACGTTCTCACTGCAATGGGCACAAAGCAGGATCTCTCCGGCGCTTCCTTCTATGTATACGACGGTGACCTTCCTGTTGACTCCTTCACTGTTGGTTCTCTCCTTAATAGCAACATCAACCTTTGGAACTACAATGTTGCAATCGTTGAATATGACGAGGCTGCTAAGAACTACTATGTAGCTAACTACATGGCTCCTATCACTCGCGCTAGCGGCACCTCTGATGCTGCTTGGAAGACTCAGCAGGATAACAACAACGCTGCTAAGCGTGCTCTCAGCTTCACCACTCAGGGCTTCGCAATCGTTTCTCTTAACGGCGGCGAACTCTTCAGCAGACTTTCCAGAATGTGGGCTAACGTCTACAACGGAACTAAGGCTGATATCGATGTTCCCAAGACTCCCGATATCGTATATCTCTACGATGTCGATCTCGATGCTCTCAGACTCTCCTACGGTAACGCAGGCGCTCTGAACGCAAAAGTAACCTTCAACAACAAGAACGGTAAGGATAACGTCACCACCACCGAAAGCTGGGTTGACCTCGCTGAAGTTTCTCTCAACGATCTTACCAACCGTTGGATGAAGGATATCGAAGCACTCAAGTCTCAGGTCGCTCTTGGAAAGCTTAGCCAAAAAGCTTATGACGAGATTAGAGCACAGGTTGTTAGTAACCTCACCTATGCACGTGCATTCGGCGTTCTTACCAACTCCTTCAACAACCACGATAATACCGCAGGTCTCCGCGCTAATCCGTGGGTTCTCTACGATGGCACTACCGAGGCTGCAAACCTCTCCTTCGACGAGAATATCTTCGCTTTCTATAACCGCAATTACTCTATATTTAGCGAAGACGCTACTCAGACCGCAGGCATCATGCTCGTAAACACTGACAAGAACTACGAGGCTAAGACTGAGATTAGCGAGTACAACAAGAACTTCCCTGTTCTTCACACCGCATACGCTCAGCGCAACTACATCAACAAGGTTACCTACACCTTCTACTATGACTTCGCAAACAGCTACAGCGTTCCTGAAACTCTTAGAATTTATACTTCTAACAACTACAGCTTCATGAACCACACTAAGCCCAACACCGAAGTTACCCTGAAGGATAAGACCAGTGACGACGGCAAGGCATATCCTACCTCCGGCAACGGCACTTGGACCATCACTGTTGACGTTCCTCTTACAACCGCTACCGCTATCTACACTGAATTTGACTTCACCAGCAAGCAGCTCGGCGTTGTTGAAATCAATGAAAGATGCGTAATCACTGATCTTATGACCAGCGAAATCAATAGCGTAAACGTTGCTAAAACCAGCTGCTCTGTAACTGTAAGCAACAATCCGTATCCCGCACTTACCTCCTCTGTAAATGATGGCGTAGTTACTGTTAACCACACCCATAAGAATCACACCGCTTCTGGTCACGTCTGCACCACCGAGTGCGTTGCAACCATTAGCAACCAGTTCTATGGCAACACCTTCGTTGATCTTGAAGCAACTCCTAACCTCCACATCGTTATGGACGTTCCTTCTAACCTCAGCGCTCCTTCCTTCAAGCTTGAAGTATACTACAACGGTACTCTCCGTTACATCGACCTTACCAACATCATCTCCCGTGAGGTTGTCAATGGTAAGATTGACTACTACTTCGACTTCGCAGACTTCTGCAAGAACACTTATGGTATGACCCTTAAGAGCGGCGAACTTCTCCAGCTCAACAAGTGGGTATTCACCACCAAGTTTGCAGATACCAAAGATTCTGTCCTCAAGATCAGCACTCTTGAATTCATCGACAATGGTTCCATTAAGTCCAACCTCGTAGCTGGCTCCGGCATCAAGCTTGATGAAGCTAAGAAACTCCTGATTCTTGATCAGCAGTATAAAGAAGAAGCTCTTAAGCAGCAGTTCAATGGCGCTATCGCTGTTGAAGGCACTGCAAAGAGTGGTTTCGTAGGCACCGGCGCTACCGTTACTGTTAACGGCACCAAGTACACCGTAGTTCTCTACGGCGACCTCAATGGTGATGGCGCTCTCAACCCCGCTGACTACATCATGATCCGTAGAGCTATCCTTAAGTCTATCGAACTTGATGATATTCAGAACATCGCAGCCGTCGGACCTAAGGCTTCCAAGATCACCGCTACCTCTTACATTCAGATCAGACAGCACGTTCTTGGCACCTACAACTTCTTCAAGGGCGAAAAGATCGCTCAGTAATCATCGGATTGATTCATTCGATCTCTAATTGATTGCATCGATGTTGTCCCCGATCATTCGGGGACAACATCTGAACCACGACAACACCTTTCTAAAAATATACATCACGGTTCAAGGTTAAAAGCAGGTATTCGTACCTGCTTTTAACCTTTTTTCAGCCCCTCTTCATATATCGGGCGGTCTTTTTCAAGATCTTTTCCATCCGGGAAAATAAGTAAACAAATTGCACAAACGTAAAAGTGCAGTTTAGTACAATTCGACGAAATAGCGTAAAATCAGCGAAAGTACTTGATTTTTCGCATCAGATATTGTAGAATAAAATCAGATTTTAG
Organism: uncultured Ruminococcus sp.; assembly: GCA_964630005.1. GTDB lineage: Bacteria > Bacillota > Clostridia > Oscillospirales > CAG-382 > UBA1206. Next base: position 13,534 of record CAZVSW010000015.1, read on the forward strand.
TTTGCTAATTTGTGTAATAATTGTGTAAGCAACTTAAGCGGCTTGCACCTCGGAGGATTAAGAAATGCGGCTTTTGGAACAGCGTATCATTACCGACGGCATCATCGGTGAAAACGATGTGCTCAAAGTCGGAACTTTTCTCAACCAGCAGATCGACGTCGAGCTTATGTCTGCCTGTGCGGACGAGTTTTGCCGCCTTTTCAAGGATGCCGGTATAACAAAAGTGCTTACTGTTGAAGCTTCCGGCATTGCTATAGCCGCAATTACAGCGCTCCGTCTCGGAGTGCAACTTGTTTTCGCAAAAAAATCTGTCACTTCCAATGTCGCCGGCGCAGTATATTCTGCCGACGCCTATTCCTTTACTCATAATCACAATAATACCCTTATAGTGCCTTGCGCTTACCTCGGGCAAAGTGACAAGGTTCTTATTATTGACGACTTTCTCGCCCGGGGCGAAGCCGTGAACGCGCTCCTCGATATTTGCGAAAGCGCCGGAGCTGTTGCCGCAGGCGTGGGCATTCTAATTGAAAAAGCATACCAGGGCGGCGGAGAAAAGATCAAAAAACGCGGCGTCCGCCTTGAATCTCTTGCCCGCATCGCCTCGCTTGACGTCAAAAACGGCATAACTTTTGAGAACTGACATCCCCGGACACGATTTATCGGGCAATGCCCTTTAAATAAATTAATTATTTTTTTGGAGGAAACCTCATGAAGAGAATTATTTGTATTGTTGTTGCAATGCTTCTCGCTATCGTTCCCTGCGTAGCACTTACATCCTGCGACAAGACCGACGACGGCAAAGTTGATCTTAAAGTAGGCGCTATTCTTGTCGGCGATGAAACCGAAGGCTACACCCTTGCACACATGAACGGCATGGATGCCGCTGTTGAAGTCCTTAAGAAGGAAGGCAAGAACGTCGTTATTTCTTACAAGAAGAAAGTTCCTGAGAGCGCAGATGTTGAAACCAACGCGCTTGACCTCATCGCTGACGGTTGCAAGCTCGTCATCACCAACTCCTATGGTCATCAGTTCTTCTTTGCCAACACCATCAAGGAGCATTCCGATGTTACCTTTGTTGCTATGACCGGCGACCTGGCTGCCAATGAGTCTGCTGCCAATGGCTTCAAGAATTATTTCAATGCATTTACCGATGTTTACGAATCCAGATATGTTTCCGGTGTTATTGCCGGCATGAAGCTCAAGGAGCTCATCGACAACGGCTCTGTTACTCCTGAAAAGCTTCCCAACGCTTTCACTGCTGACGGCAAGATCAAAATCGGTTATGTCGGCGCGTTCAACTATGCAGAGGTTGTTTCCGGTTATACCGCATTCTTCCTTGGCATAAAGAGCGTTGTTGACAACGTTGCAATGACCGTTAAGTACACCGATTCCTGGTTCAGCGAAGACAGAGAAGCCGCAACCGCTGAATACCTCAAGGATCAGGGCTGCGTTATTATCGGTCAGCACGCTGACTCCACCGGCGCTCCCGCCGCTATTCAGAAGGCTCGCAATCAGAACAGCGACCTCGTTTGCTACTCCGTTGGTTACAACGTTGACATGCTCGACGTTGCTCCCGATGTAGTTCTCACTTCCCCCACAAACAACTGGGAAGTTTATTATGAACACCTCTTCAGAGCTCTCATCGACGGCACTGCTGTCACCGCTGACTGGTCTGAAGGCTACGCTCAGAAAGCTGTCGGCATCACCGCTCTCGGCAAGGCTTGCGCTGAAGGCACCGCCGCTAAGGTTGAAGAAGTTGTTAAGGCTATCACCGACGGCACTCTCAAGGTATTTGACTGCTCTAAGTTCACCGTAAACGGCGAGCACCTCACCACCTACACCACCGCTTACGGCTTTGAAGGCAACGAATGCATCAAGACCGAAAACGGAGTTACATATTTCAACGAATCTGCTCTGCGCGCTGCTCCTTACTTTGATGTACGTATCGACGATATCACCGAGGAAGCTTATAACGCCGACAAATAACCTAATACAGATTCTCTTTGCAAGGGAAGCCGTCCCGAAAGCGGCTTCCCTTGATACGTTTTTAAGACACGTTTGATAATAAGGCAGGACTGAATATGGAACAGCCAAATATGATCGCTGCTGTCGAAATGCGCGATATAACCAAGCGATTCGGCGAGGTGGCCGCCAATAGTCACGTAAACCTCACGGTCAGGCGCGGTGAAATACTTTCACTGCTCGGCGAAAACGGCAGCGGCAAGACCACGCTTATGAACATGCTTTCGGGCATATATTTCCCGGATGAGGGACAGATCTTCGTTAAGGGTGAGCCCGCTACGATACGCTCGCCTAAAGACGCCTTTGCTTTGGGCATTGGCATGATACATCAGCATTTCAAGCTGATAGATATTTTTACCGCCGCGGAAAACGTTACACTCGGCCTTGCAGACGGAAAGCGCTTCGATCTCAAGGTTGTTGCCGCAAAGGTCAATGAAATTTGCAAAAAATATGGGTTCGATCTCGATCCCAATCAAAAAGTATATGATATGAGCGTTTCCCAAAAGCAGACCCTTGAAATCGTCAAGGTGCTTTATCGCGGCGCTGATGTGCTCATCCTCGATGAACCGACGGCAGTACTCACCCCGCAGGAAACGGAAAAGCTTTTCGCTGTTATCCGGAATATGAGGGCAGACGGAAAGTCTGTGATTATAATCACACACAAGCTGCACGAAGTTCTCAGCATCTCAGACCGCGTGTCCATCCTTCGCAAGGGCGAATATGTCGGTACGGTGGAAACAAAGGACGCGACAGAGCTTTCGCTTACCGAAATGATGGTCGGTCAGAAGGTCGCGCTGAATATCGATCGCCCTGAGCCGGTCAATCCCACCGAAAGACTTGTCGTAAAGAACCTTTCGGTCACTAATAAAGAGGGCGTGAAGGTTTTGGATAACGTCAACTTCAATGCCTACGGCGGCGAGATATTGGGTATCGCCGGCATTTCCGGTTGCGGACAGAAGGAGCTTCTTGAAGCGATCGCGGGGTTACAGCCCGTGGATCAAGGCTCTGATATTGAGTACAGAGCGCCGGACGGCTCGGTAAAACAGCTTGTCGGGAAATCACCGCGAAAGATACGCGATTTCGGCGTTACGCTGTCCTTTGTACCTGAGGACAGACTTGGCTTGGGACTTGTCGGCGCTCTGGGCATGACTGAAAACATGATGCTCAAGACCTATGAGGACGGAGCGCCCGTTTTTGCACACAAAAAAGCCCCGCGTGAGCTTGCCGAGCGCATCAAAAACGAGCTCGCTGTCGTTACACCCGGCATCAATACGCCGGTACGTCAGCTTTCGGGCGGTAATGTTCAAAAGGTTCTTGTCGGGCGCGAGATCTCTTCTGCGCCGGGGGTTCTTATGACTGCTTATGCGGTAAGAGGGCTTGATATCAACACGTCATACGCTATTTACGATCTGCTTAACCGTCAAAAGAAAAACGGCGTTGCCGTGATTTATGTCGGCGAGGATCTCGACGTTTTGCTTGCGCTTTCCGATAGGATCATGGTGCTTTGCGGCGGAAAGGTCAACGGTTTTGTCGACGGCAGAACCGCCACCAAGGAGCAGGTCGGACTTATGATGACAAATCTTTCTGACGGAGGCAACAAAAAATGAAACAAAACAATCAACCTGCCGCTGTTAAGAAAGAACCGTTTTTGCGTATAGCGGCGCGCAAATCGTGCAGCAAGCGCAGCGCGTTTGCCATTCGCGGATGCGCGTTGGTGCTGGCACTGCTCGCCTGCGGCCTGTTTATCAGGATCATCGCCAAGATTTCAATATTCGAAGCTTTCAGCGCCATGCTGAAAGGTACGATCGGTCAGTTTGGCAACCCGACCAGCATGAAGATAAAATGCTGGGACAGCGCCATCTATGCGGCAAAGCTTTTGTGCATCGCCGTTGCGCTCGCACCCGCGTTCAAAATGCGGTTTTGGAACATAGGCGCTGAGGGTCAGATCGTTATCGGCGCGCTGTGTACGGCTATTGTCATGCACGATTTCAGCGGAATGCCCACGCCTGCGCTTTATATAACAATGATCCTTGTCTGCGTTGTTGCGGGTGCAATATGGGGTATCATTCCCGCCGTATTCAAGGCGAAATGGGGCACTAACGAGACCCTGTTTACGCTTATGATGAACTATATTGCGATGAAGATAATGGACTATTTCTATAACGATTGGAAGGGTCTGAACTCCTCGCTCGGAAAGATCAACAGCGACACTAAGCGCGGTTATCTCCCGGAAATTTTCGGGCATGGCTACACGATCAACATCATTGTTTTCGTCCTGCTTGCGGTTATAATTTACTTTTATCTCAAAAAGACAAAACAGGGCTATGAGATCGCCGTGGTCGGTGAATCGCGCAACACCGCCCGCTATGCCGGCATAAATGTGACCAAGGTCATGATACGTACCATGGCGATATCCGGCGCTATATGCGGTCTTTGCGGTGGACTTACCGTCGCCGGACACGGACATACGATCGCATACTCGGGCGAACTCAATAACACGATAACCAGCGGCTACGGATTTACGGCGATTATCGTCGCGTGGCTCGCGAAATTCAATACTCTCGGCATGATAGGCATCTCACTGCTTGTTGTTTTCCTCGAAAAGGGAACGGCACAGCTCGGTAACACCTATTCCGCGCTTTCGGTCGGCGCGGGCAATATGCTGATCGGAATGGTGCTCTTCTTCATTATCGGCAGCGAATTTTTCATTCGCTATCGCCTGATATTCCGCGAGGGCTCGAAGCTTAAGAAGACTGAAAAGGAGGCGCATTGATTTATGAGCGACGTAATTATTTCATGGATGATGCGCGCCATCACTTTCGGCACCGTCATCATGTTTGGCGCACTTGGCGAAACGGTCACGGAAAAATCGGGTAATATGAACCTCGGTACGCCGGGTATAATGTGCATCGGCGGCGCATTCGGGTTTGGCGGCGCATATCTTTATGAGATCAATAACCCTGATCCCAGCGTTGCGCTTTCGATATTTATCGCGCTGTTTTGCGGCTTTGCGGCTTCGGCGCTTGCCGGAATGCTGTTTTGCTTCCTGACCACAACGCTCAGAGCGAATCAGAACGTAACCGGTCTGGCAATGACGATCTTCGGTTCGGGTCTTGCGCAATTTTTCGGCACATATATCATCCCGAGCGGCGTTATTACGGTTAAAGCGACGTTTGCGAACGGTATCTTTTCAAAAACGCTACCCATCGGCAACGATGTGCTCGGCGGATTCGCAAAGCTGACTTTGGGTCATGGATTCATGATGTATGTTTCGATCATAATTGCTGTCATCATGGCGATCTTCCTGAAGCGCACTCGCACCGGACTCAACCTGCGTTCCGTCGGCGAAAATCCCGGAACGGCTGATGCTGCCGGCATCAGCGTCACGAAATATAAATACCTTGCCACAACTATCGGCGCAGGCATCTCCGGACTCGGCGGTCTTTATTACGTGCTTGATTATAACTATGGCGGATGGTCAACTTACGCGGCAGGCGCTATTGAAGCTATGGGCTGGCTGGCGGTCGCATTGGTTATCTTCGCGATCTGGAGACCGATCAACCTCATCTGGGGTTCGTATCTGTTCGGTATTTGCTATTGGCTTTATAACTACAGCTCTGTTTTTGGCATAAAAACAAACTCGGCGCAAAATTCACTGCTTGAAATTATCCCGTACGCAGTCACGATTATCGTGCTCATCGTGTCAAGTATACGTAAAACGCGCGAAAATCAGCCGCCGGAAAGTCTTGGACTTTCATATTTCCGCGAGGAAAGGTAAGTTAAGGAGGCGGAAAGCACGCTTTGCGTGTTTTCCGCCTTTTAAAATGAAGGTGATTATATGTTTCGTGAAATGAGAAGAAAAGACCGAGCGCTTGATATCAGCGAGGCGCAGAAAATTTTGAACGACGGCGAATACGGCGTGATCGCATCGTGCGGCGCTGACGGCGTTCCGTATGCGATTCCGAGGAGCTATGCCGTTTTTAACGGAAAGATATATATGCATTCTACTCTGGGCGAGAGCCATTTCAGGGACAATATCAATCAGAATGCAAACGTCTGCTTCACTGTAGTGGGAAAAACCGAGGTGCTTCCGAGCAAGTTTTCTACACGCTATGAAAGCGTCGTAGTGTTCGGAAGGGCGCGTGAGGTGTTTGACGCCGACTTAAAGGAGCAGGCGCTTTTGGCGCTGGTGGAAAAATATTCGCCCGACTTTCTTGAATCCGGACTCGATTATATACAGAGCGCTATCGGCAAAACCGCGATTGTTGAGATAGAGCCGCTGAACATCACCGGAAAAGCGCGAAGATAAACTGAAAAAAATAGAGAGGCTGAGTCAAAATTGACTCAGCCTCTTGAATTTTTCAGCAAATAATATCAGTTTTCAAAATCGCGTATCCAGGCGATCGTCTCATCCATGGCGGCCTGCATTGCCGGTCCTTTTGATTCCATGAAGGAAAGGACGCCGACGTTGTTGCCGAGCAGCTGGTTATAGTACTGAATGCAGTCGTTCCAGTTGAAAATGACGGAAAGGTCGACACAGCGATTCTGGAAAATGATGTCGAGCATCTTGGGAGCGTCGTCGTCATTTGTGCCGAAGCGCTTGTTTTTCAGCGTAAGCTCATAGTAAATGGGCGTCAGGTCTCTTTCGCTGAGGTAAGCGAGCGCTTCGATAACGAATGTTACCTTGTCAACGTCAATACCCTCGACCGCGGGGATCGAAACCGCGTAGAAGAACGGCGGGTCGATGCCGTCGATATACTCTTCCTGAGTTTCATCATACTTAGGGGTAGGAAGCACGCCGTAGTTGAAGTCAACGCCAAGCATATTTTCTGAGCTTACGGCTCTGATAAGGTCGCAGTTAAACAGCGCGTAGCCATTATAAAAATGATCCTTAAGCATGTGGTTGTTGTCGTAATCGTTCCATCTGTAATAGGTCTCAAGCAGAGCCACGCACGATTTATCCGACATTACGTTATATACCTTGTTGAAAGCGTTTATGTTGCGCTCGTTTGTCATTGCGATGATCGGGTCGCCGTTTTGGTCGCGCTCGATCTGCGGGCAGTTTGAGGAAATGATAAATTTGTACGTGTCAAAATAAGCGCCGACATAGCCCCAGGTATCTTCACCGCTCATGTTCATAATGCCGTCGCCGTCAGGCACTGCCACTGCGCGGCACATTTCGTGCATTTTATCGATGGTCCACTTGTTGTCATAGACCAGCTGATAGGGGTTGTCAAGACCGTGATCGGCGATCATGTCCTTGTTGAAATATATGCATTGGGTCGCCTGTTCGTCAAAGATGGTGATATCGCCGGTGGCAAAGAACAGCCTGTCGCAAATGGTCATGGAGTTGTTTGCGGCGCGATCCCACCAAGAGCCCTCAAGATTCAAATTGGAGTCTTCCAACGAATTAAGGTCGTAAATGCAGTGCTTTTGCGCAATTGTCGCCAGGTTCTGCACGCCTGTCATAAGTACGTTATAGTCGTTCACGCCGGAAAGCACGTCGCGTTCGACTTTTTCTGCATAAGAAGCGTACGATCCGTCGTGCCAGATAACTTCTATTTCGCAGTTATATTCATTCTCGATACGCTTGTTGCGGTTGTATACCGCGTCGTTGATGGGCTCTTCGTTAAGCTCTTCGGGAACAAACTGCGCTTCGTTATAGAGCATGTCCTGGTTTGCGGCGAGGAAAGTAAGGGTGAAGCCCTTAAGGTCGCGCTCGCCGAGATGGGGGGCCAGAAACTCTTCGGGAGCAGATTGCTCGGACGCTTGTTCCGACTGTTCGGTAGCGCCGAATGCGGATGATGTGTCTGTGCTGTCGTTATTGCACGAAGCGAGCGACACGCTGAGTATTATAAGGGAAAGAATCAGAAGGGATAGTATGCGTTTTTTCATAAAGCAAGTCCTCTCTATTATTATATGGTCATCATACCATACATTGCAGAAAAATGCAATATAATTTTGCAATTCCTTTTGATTTTTTTGTTATATTTTTATTCGAGCGATTTTTTAAGCTCATAGAGCAGACTTATCGCTTCGATAGGGGTCAGAGTGTTGACGTCGATCGATCTTATGCGGTCGAGCGCCTTTGACTCGGATATATCGGTCAGCGAGAGCATTCCGTCGTTTACATCGGCTTTTTGCTCCGATTTTTGCGGTGCGGACGCTTCCAGCTCCTTAAGTATGGCTCGTGCGCGCGTTACCACCTCTTTCGGAACGCCCGCGAGCTGTGCTACTTCAATGCCGTAGCTATCGTCAGTGCCGCCGCGTACGATCTTGCGGAGGAAAATGATGTCGCCGTCGCGCTTTTTAGCGGCAATATTGAAATTTCTGACGCCGAGATCGTCGTTTTCAAGCGCCGTAAGTTCGTGGT
>CAZVSW010000016.1:0-6566 GCA_964630005.1 uncultured Ruminococcus sp.
GGCGTCGATACTGTCCGGCGCGGTATGTATGGCGGCAGAAGGCAGCGGCTTTGAAAAGCATATACGCTATGTGTGTTCGCTCGTGTGCATCGTTGTCACGGTCGCGCCGATAGTGAAGGTCAGCTTTACGATGCCGGAGCTGCCCGCTTTTTCGGAGTATACCGCATCGGCTGACGACGGCGTCGTTTCGCTGGCCGAGGAAAACGCGGCGGAATACATTTCCTCGCTGTTAATTAAAAAATTCGGCATAAGCTGTACCGGTGTGCGCATAGATTTATACAGCGAAGGAAATTCGGTGACAGTTACGGGCGTCAGCGTTGCCATAGACGGCGGCGACAGGGATGCTGTTCGGCTGTATTTGGAAGAGACGCTTGGCGGAGCGGTAGAGGTCGTGTATGACGGAGCTGATTAAAAAGCTTAAAAGTAATAAGGCTATGCCGTATGTGATAATCGCGTTGGCGGCAGGAATGGCGCTTTTATTAATGCCGTCACAGAGCGGCGAATCAAAAAGCAACAGCGTCTACAGCGACGGCTCGCGGGAATATATTGAATATCTCGAGACCAAAGCGGAGAAACTCATATGTGAAATGGAGGGTGTAAAAAGCTGTAAGGTAATGATAAGCGCGAGCGGCGGATACAGATACTACTATGCGTCAAATCAGCGCGTGACCCAAAGCGGTGAAAATCGTGACACTCAAAAGGAATATGTCACGGTGGACGGCGGCAAGTCGCCGCTGTTGACGGAACAGCGTATGCCCGAAATTATCGGCGTTGCGGTGGTTTGCCCGGGTATAACAGCTGAGACGGAATACCGTGTTATGCAGTTGCTTTCGGCGCTGTTTGATGTTAACTCGAATCGGATAAGTATTACAAAATAATTATATGAAAGGCAGATACATATGAAATTCGATGAAATCATGACTAAGATCAAGAACTATGAGTGGAAGAAACTGCTTTCGAGCAGAAGCTTTGTGATTATCGGCAGTGCGCTCATTATCGGCGCAGGGGTTATCGCCACAGCGGTGCTTTCGGGCGGCAACGAAAATATTCCGACAGGTAACGAAAGCGGCTCTAAGGTACTTGGAAACACAGTGCTTGTCGACGGCGACGTAAGCGACCCCATAGGCGCTGTCAAGACCGAGGAGGAAACGGACAGCTATTTCGCCATAACAGTGATAAACCGCCAGCGAGTAAGGGATGAAGCCATGGAGGTGCTCAGAGAGGTTGCCGATAACCCCGATGTTATGCCCGACGTAAAGGATGAGGCGCTTGCATCGATCGCCGCCATGACCGCCGATATGAAAGCGGAAATGAGCATAGAAACGCTTGTGAAATCAAAAGGATTCGAAGACTGTGTAGCGGTGATCTCGGATAATCTCTGCTCTGTGGTCGTAAAATGCGAAACGATGCTTCCCGACGATGCGGCTAAGATCCTTGAGATCGTGCTTCAGAACACTTCGCTTTCAGCCGAAAACGTTCGTGTGATTCCAAAGAAATAGTAAAATTCGCACCCGGATAAGACAGTATGTCTTGTCCGGGTGCTTTTTGTTGACATGGATGCGGCGCTGTGTTATATTTTTTGGTAAGATGAAGAAAAGCTGAAACCGTTTTCTTTTAAGCAGGCACTTATATAGTGTAGAGGGGGGGTGAGACAATGCCGAGGCTTACAAGCGATCCGGATATCTGTACAGAGTATTTTAACGGCGTATATGACGCTACCTTTGACGCAGTCAAGCGGTATGTCGCTTCAAAATGCTCAGATCCGTCCTATATTGCGGACATTCTTCAGGAAACTTACTGCGAGTTTTATAAGCTTATTTTAAAGCATGGTGTTGATCACGCCGGCGATGCGCGCGCGTTGCTTATGAAGATCGCAAAAAGAAGGGTGTTCCGCTATTATTCGCTGCGTCAGAAGCTTGCCGTGTTTGTGCCTCTGTTCGAAACAAACCGGGACGGCGAGGAATATTGCATAGCCGAAGAAGCAGACGACGGCGAGGACGGCATCGTTGACAAAATGGAAGCCGAACGCATATGGGGCATTATCGGCACATATCCCGCTGAAACGAGAAAGATACTTTATCTGTATTTCAGCTGTGGCATGTCTCATTCCGAAATCGCCGCTCAGCTCGGCTGCGGTCTTTCGTATGTTAAAAATAAGATTTACCGCACACTTGCCGAAATAAAGGAAAAGGAGAATTGTGATGAAGCAAAACGAGATAAAAAAAGTATATGAAATGCATGATGTGGACAGGGAGCAGATCAGGTCAAAGGTGCTTGAAACGGCTCGTCCGAGGGAGAATACAAGGAAATTCCCGCTAAGACCGATAGCGGCTGTATGCGCTTCGCTGATGCTTGTGTTGGCAGGCGTTTCGGGCTATACGATCGCCGAGGAGGCGCGCGAGTACCGCGAGGCGGTCGAGTTTTTTGATGAATATAAGCTCTCGACCGATGGGCTTACCCGCTCGGAGATAAAAGCGATATATAAGGATATTTCGCGCAAGACATATTCGTATGAAAAGACTGTCGAGATATTAAACAGCTATCATATCGAAATGTACTCCACAAGCCTCGAAAGCATCGACCGCGCCAGCCTTGAATCGTGTTGGAATGAGAGAAATTCGCATTTGAATGATACGCCGAAAGAGGAGACAGGGAAGATACGGTACGATGTCGATCATGACTGGACGCCGTCCGAGAACGAGCTGGGGCATCAGTATTACAAGACTAATATCATAAAATATGAAGGCGATACCGAACTCTGGAGATATACTATCTCATTTGATTTTATGGATCACAACACTATTGTGACAGACAGCGGCGTAATAGTGTATGGCGGAAAGGATATTTACAGCTCAGATTCCGGTCAGGCGTGTGCGCTTATGATCAGTGATTCGGGCGAGCTGCTTTGGGAATACTTTGATGCCGCCCCGGGTTCATATTATACAGCCGCTGTTATGGACGGTGACGAGATCACTTTGTTCGGAAGCGGCGGCAGTACGGTCTGGGACGAGGAAACTCCTGTTTTTCATACGCTGTTTACCGTTCTTGATATGAACGGAAAGACCGTCAGAAGACGCTGTGCCGAAACCAGCACGTTTTCGTATTACGACGCCGCTGTCAAGGTCGGCGATGTCTATCTTGTCAAACAAGGCGCGGGGGTCGCAGAGCTGCTCTCCATATCTGAGGACGGGGAAGAGGTCGACAAATTTACCTATTCCGATAACGGAGCGACATATATTATTCAAGATATATATTGCTATGAAAACAAGGTATATCTGAGTGCGCTTAAGCCGAATTTCGAATCGGAAAACTTTCATGATGAGTTTAACAAATTCCTTGAAGAAAGATATAAAAAATATAAAGAATCCGGGGCGGAAATTTCCGCATACGAATACTATCCTCGTTATGATGCAGGTCAGAACGACGAAGAGCTTGCGGAGTTTTTGTCAGAGGCTTATACGGCGGTACTGCTCGTCTGTGACAATAACGTGGATATAACGAAAGCGTATTCCGTTGAAAATGCGCGTGCCGGTAAGCTCGGTACAGACGATAGCGGCAACCTGACGTGGCAGGTACTGCGCGTAGACGGCGCATCCTTTGCGCCTCCGTATATATCGTCCGCTATATATTATGTATCCTCGACGGAATTCTCGTTTGTGCTTGGTAAAGAGGGCAGACTTATCGAAAAGCGTGAGGTTGGTCCGTTTTTCACTGCGGGCGTATAACACAGCATATAAAACGATCGGCAGAAGCGGTGATTATCGCTTCTGCCGGTTTTCTTCCTGTTAAGCGTTTTCGCATTTTTTAAGTATCTTCGGGAATCGCACTGCAAATATTATCGTACAGCAGGTCGCCGCCATAAAATCCGCCGCCGATTCGGCGAGGAATACGCCGTTTACCCCGAACCAATGCGGCAGTATCAGCGCCAGCGGTATGAGAAGTATCACTTTGCGGAGCAGGGCAATGAACAGCGAGGTCTTTGCCTGACCGAGCGAGACAAACATATTCTGACATGCGCGCTGTAGGCCGAATATGAGCATACCGGTCATGAATAGCGGCAAAGCGGAGGCGACATGCCCGATGAGCACCGTGTCGTCGGTGAATATCGAAGCCGTGAGCGACGGCAACAACAGCATAATGAGTATAAGCCCGAAATTGAATATGAACAAGATCGTACAGACGATCTTAAACGCCTGTTTTACGCGTTCGATGTTTCCGTGTCCGTAATTATAGCTGATGATCGGCACAAAGCCCTGACCGAAGCCGGCTATCGGTACGCTTACGAATTGCAGTGCACTTTGAAGGACCGTAAGGGTGCTGACATATATATCGCCGTAATTTTTCAGACTTCCGTTTAAAACGATACCGACCAGACTCTCTGTGCTCGCCATGATAAAAGGGGAAACGCCCAGCGCAAACAGAGACGCAATGACCTTGCCGTCGAAGCGCAAAAATGATTTTTCGATGCGGAGCGACGCTTTTTTTGAGGTAAGAAACGCCATTACCCAAACAGAGCTTGCGGCTTGCGAAATAACGGTTGCAAGCGCCGCACCCTTGACGCCCATGCCGAAGGCGAAAATAAACAGCGGGTCGAGCGCGACATTGAGCGCCGCTCCGATGATGACCGAAAGCATTCCTATTCCGGGGCGTCCCTGCGTGTTAATAAACGTATTCAACCCCGTGGCAAGCATTACGAATACCGTGCCCAGCATATAAACGGAAAGATAGTCTTTGGCATAGCCGATGGTGGACTCAGAAGCACCGATAACAAGGAGCAACGGCTCCATGAATATATAGACTAAAACAGAGGTTGCGGCGGCAAATATCAGAAGTAAAACGAAGCCGTTTCCGAGTATGCGCTTTGCGCGCTCTCTGTCGCCGCGTCCCAGGGCGATCGAAGCGAGCGGCGCGCCGCCGCCTCCGACTATGTTGGCAAATGCCGCCACCAGCATGATCACAGATGACGTCACGCCTATTCCGGCAAGAGCGTCTGTCCCGATTTCGGGAATGTGACCGATATATATGCGGTCGATTATGCTGTAAAGCAGGTTGACAAGCTGTGCCGCAACCGCAGGGAGCGACATTTTCATTATCAGCGGCAACATTTTTTCTGTGCCGAGCTTTTCTTCGTAATTGTTACTCATAATATGTAAGAGCGATCCTTGATAATTCTTGATATGGTTTATATATTATACACCGAAAGCGGTTTGGTTTTCAATGCGTAATATCACAAATAATTATATAATTTCAAAGCGAAGACAAACTACGTTTTTCTCCGTCGTTCCCCGAAAGAGGGGTTAATGGGGGAAAACGCGGCGCGTTTTCCCCCGTCACAAGTTGGAGCGCAGTCCCCCGCCCTATTTCTTCCAAAGGCTGTGCAGATTGCAATAGGCGTAAACGGCTTCGACTTCGTCGCCGTCGCATATGGCAAAACATACCTTCGGCTCTTCGCCGGGGCGGAGCGCCTTGCGCTGGTTTCCTTGCTTTGTCTGAAGCGATACCCATTCTATGTAATGCTCGGCGGTCATCGGATGGGCGACCGAACCGACCGTAACGGTGACCTTGCCGTCTTCAACAGTATAAACGGGCACATGCTTTTCGGCCGCAGCGTCGGTAGCGCCGGCTATGATCTCCTTCATTTTTTCGCCGCAGCACATTACGGGCACGCCGCAGTCCTTTACCATTGCGACGGTATTGCCGCAATGCGCACAGATGTAAAACTTTTGTTCCATGATAATTTACTCCTTTTTGGTGTAATTTTTTATTTTGAGGTTGATTGTTTTGGTAAAAAGACCGTTTATGGGACTGCGCCAGATATCGTGACTCAATATAGAGCCGATCACCGGAGTTTTTGAAAAATCTCCGATGATATTCTGAAGCGATCCGAGCGCAAAATCTTCGCCGGGCGTTTCTGAAAAAATGAATTTCGGATGCTTGGAGAGCACGATCTTGATCTGTCTTTGAAACGGCGTTTCCAAAAACAGAGTGTCAAGCGTAAGCACGCTTTCGCCGTCCTCGTTTCGCGCGGCTCTGACAGAAGAGGCGGTAAGAAAGCGTTGCCCGTGAAAGTTTATCACCGTGCGGATATACTTGTTTTTGCCGGCGGCAAAGACATATCTCTCGTCTGCTTCTTCAATAGTTATGTCAAAGCGGTCCTTTTCGCCGCTTTCGTTTATTGCGATCGAGCAGAAACCGCCACCGTAGTTGTTTTCAATCGCCTGAAGCATTGTGGGCATAAGCGAGGCGGAAGCGGCGGCCGCGTCGTCGGACACGAAAAGCCTGCGCGTGAATTCGCGCATAATATCGCGCTTTTTGGAAGCAAACATCCGCGAAAATAAGCTCCGCTTAAGCTGTTGCCCGGGAAACAGCGGATGCTTTATCTCATAAAGAAGTTTATTTAGTTCAAGCACTGCGTTTTGATCCGGTTCGCAGGGCTTATCGAAAGGTTTGCCGAAATGCTTCAGCGCATAGCTGAAATAGCTGCTTTGTTGAAACGACTCGTCGTTGCCGGCATTTGAAACGATTATCAGCCCGCTCGAACGGAAGCACAGAACATTCTGACCGAG
>CAZVSW010000016.1:6576-19388 GCA_964630005.1 uncultured Ruminococcus sp.
CATTCCGTTGAAGAGAAAGGTATTTGCCCTTCGCCCAGACCATATCTGATAGCCATAGTTGAAATCGCCGCATTCCGGCGGAGGTACGGCGTGAGACGACACCGCATTTTCGATCCATTCGGAGGAAATCAGCCTCTGACCGTTCCACACTCCTCCGTTTTGAACCATGACGGCGATCTTTGCAAAGTCTTCGGGGCGTATATAAAGCCCCCAGCCGCCCTTTTCAATTCCTTCCGGGCTTTTTTCCCAGTAATAGTTCTGAATGTCAAGCGGCTCAAAAAGCCTTGGCGACAGGTATTCGCAAAGCCCCTTGCCGGTCTTCTTTTTAACAATTGCGGCAAGCATATAGGTGTTCAGGCTGTTATAGTTAAAATCCCTGTTGATCTCGCCGCGTATTGCGGAGTTTATAAACGTGTCCTGCCAATCCTTGACCGTCATTGAACCGAGCTCGTTGAAAACAACACAGCTTTTCATCGTCAGAAGCGTTTCAACAGTAGTGTCGCGCAGTTTCAGTCTTGATATGGCGTTCATTTTTTCGGGAAAGATGTCGACAAGCTTTTCGTCAGGCGACAGACGTCCCTCGTCTATGAGCATTCCTATAGCGAGCGCCGTAACCGATTTCGAAGCGGAAAACACATATTTCGGAACTTCCATGTCATATTCGCCGAATTCCGCCTGCGCGATGACACAGCCGTTTTTGACAAAAAGAATCGTGTGCATGTTAAGGCTCGGGTCGCCCTTTATGTCCTTTAAAAACGCCGATATGGTTTCGGATGGGATTCCGGTTTCCTCAGGAGCGGCTCTTTTGAGCGGCGACGAGACCCTCGAGGGAATAAACGCCGGTTTTTCCGATTTCCAGGAGATGATCGGTACGGTGGATTTCTTGCAGTCAAAAAGACGGGAAAGCAATATTATTGAATTGTTTAACGATGCAAGGTTCATGTGATTTCTAACTCCCGAACATTATTACGCAAAAGCTCTGCGCCGATATCAGGCTTCATTATAATATCACGCTTAAAGCCATAATTCAATGAATGTATTGTGAATTTATAGTTTTGAGGGGTAAAACGGTTGACAGAAAGAATGAAATGTGATAAAATGATTCTGAGCCAGGAAAGCTTGTGAAGGCAAAAAAACGGCTTGACCGGCTTGAAATTAAAAATTATTTTGATTAAGGATAGACCGAAATGGCAAGACGTACTGATCTTGAGGCGGCAAAAAAGGCCGCCCGCAAAGAACAAAACAGAAAAAAGCTTGAAAGCGAACGTAAGAAAAAACAGCTGAAATTTGCAGGAATCGTTGTCGGAGCGGTTGCCGTTGTGGCGGCATTGATAGTCGGGATCGCGGCGCTGGTGCAGCATTCCGAAGAAAATAAACCGGTGGATTATCACGAAACGATCGTCATGGAAAATTCCTACGCCAAGATCGACGCCGCTATGATGGCATATTACATCGGCGATATATATAACGGTCTGCTCGATACAACAAGCGAAGCTACTCTCAGAGTCATGGGTATCGACACGGGCAAAAAGCTTAACGAAATGAAATATGAAGGAAGCGACACCTGGTTTGATGTTTTGGCTAAGGATGCATGTGAGGATGCGGCCGAATGGCTTGCATATTGCCTCGCTGCCGACAAGGCGGGAGTTTCTCTGAACGCAGACGAGCTTGCCGCTTTGAACGAGCGCGTTTCAAAGCTCGATCTTTCGCGCTTCGCCGACGGTATGACTGCCGAAGATGCTTTGGAAGCTGTTAAGATACAAGCTCTCGGCGAAAAATATAAGGCTCAGCTGACTGCTGAAAATACCAAAGACGCGGCTGCTGTCGAAGCAGAGATCAACAAAAATAAAGGCGAATATTTTAAAGTCAGCTACAGATATTATTACATAGCTTATTCAAACGAAAACGGTTCTATCCTCGGCGAAAGCTCTGCCGAAGAAGCTTCTGGGGAAACATCCGAGGAAAATGTTGTCCTGACCGGCGAAGAAGCGCTTGAAGCAGGTCGCAGAATTGCCGAGGCAAAAACCGAAGCTGAATTTGTGAACAATGTCCGCGATTTCATTCTCTCTCATTTTTCGACCTACACCGAAGAAAGCGCCAAGGAAGCCGCTGAAACTTATCTTGACAAGGATATAAAAGTGAACGACGACACTCTTGGCAGATGGCTCTATAATTCCGCGCGCAAGCCTTATGACACCACTGTGTTCGATTCCAGAACCGGCACCGTTGCCGCTGTTATGATAACCTCAATGCCCGAATTTGATGCCGGAGATCCTACGGCTGATATCAGCTTTATCAAAGTAAGCGATGAGGAAACGGCAAAACTTGCCGCGCAGTATGCGTCCGATTGCGGTTCGTTCGAAAAAGCCGTTATGGTCTATTCGATTGACCGTGCGACCTGCTTTGCCGGCGGCAAGATGCTTGGCTATGCCGGCGAGATCGGCGATGAAGCGCTTAACGACTGGATCTTTGGCGGCAGTGCCAAGTCGGGCGAAGTAAAAATAGCAGAAAGCAATCATTGCTGGTATGTTGTCAGATACGACGGTGAGGGCAACGGCTCTGTCAAGAACCGTGTTTTGACTGATATCTCTGAAAAAGCTGTGAACAATGCCTGCTCCTCGGCTGTTTCGTCGGGAAGAGTAACCAAAAACTTTTCAAAAGTCAACGTTATCAATTATTAATATAAAACCATGAATAATATTTCGCAATTGACACGCAAAAACTGCATAGATCTTTCAACCGGTATGTTAAACGAGCTTTCCGAAGTGGTCTTGGGAAAGCGCCGCCAGACCGTGCTGCTTCTTTGCGCTTTGCTGTCGGGCGGACATATTATCATCGAAGATGTTCCCGGCGTCGGTAAAACCACGCTGGCGAACGCGTTGGCGCTCACTTCGGGACTGGCATTCAACCGTGTTCAGTTCACTCCGGACGTTACCGCGTCCGATATTACGGGGTTTAACATTTTCAATCGTCAGACAGGTGAATTTGAATTCCGCCCGGGCGCCGTAATGTGCAACATTCTGCTTGCAGACGAGATCAACAGAGCGTCTCCTAAAACTCAGTCCAGCCTGCTCGAAGCTATGAATGACGGTAATGTAACTGTCGACGGTACGGTTTACAGACTGCCCGTTCCGTTTATGGTCATCGCTACTCAGAACCCGCTTGGCTATATCGGTACGTATCCGCTGCCTGAAGCACAGCTTGACAGATTTGCGCTTCGCATATCGCTCGGATATCCGTCAAAAGAACTTGAAATGGACATCGCGATGGGTAAGTCGCATGATAAGACGCTGTCGTCAATAAAAGTACGCGCCAACAAAGCCATCATTGAACGTATGCGCGACTATGTCGATCAAACGGTTTGCGACGATTCTATCTATGAATATATCGTGGATTTTGTCTCATCCACTCGTGATAACAAGTATATCTCTCTCGGAGCGAGTCCGCGCGCGACGATCATGCTTGCAAAGCTGACCAAAGCGCACGCATTCCTCGACGGAAGAGATTATGTATTGCCGTCCGATGTGACAGAGCTTTTGATCCCTGCCGTGGCACACAGGATCGTAATAAGCCGCGAGGCGGCCGGTGTCGGGGCAACTGCTGAGGAAATACTTTACAGTATTAAAGAAAAGATTCGTATTCCGGTACTTTCTAAACGCGGTATTGTTTGACATGAAAAATTTATCTGACAAAAGAACGGAGAGCTGCGGCGAGATAAAAGGCTTTTTTCTCGTCCCTACTCTCCGTTTGCCGTTTTTTATATTAACAAGCGCGATATTGTTTGTCGCCGGTTTTTGGCGTCACAATATGGGGCTTTATGCAGTGGCGTTTTTTCTGGCGGTAATGATCGTTTCGGCGCTTGTTTATGCCGTGGTTATGTATGCCTCTATCAGCGTCGGCTTTTATTTTAAAAACTCATCGGTGAAAAAGGGATGCACTAATACAGTCATTTTGCATGTCAGAAACAAGTCGCTTCTGCCGGTCTATTCGATGAAGGCCAACATATTTCTGCCAAAAACGAGCGATAAGAAAGAAGTGATCGGCAGGGAGCTTGACGGCGCTTGGGTCGGAATAACGTGCGGCGCTCTTTCCGAGGAAAAGATCGAGCTAGATCTCATGTTCCCGTACGCCGGAGGCTATGATGCTCAGATCGGCAACATATCCGCCTATGATCCGCTCAAGCTTTTCCGCTGTGTCAGACTCAAGAAAAGCCGTATACAGACTGCGGTGCTTCCGGGTGGCGGCGATGGCGGAATTTTTGAAAAGATAGTTTTTGATAACGGCGAGCAGAACATCGTTGTACCGCTCGGCGGCGACAGCGACGAATTTTTCGATATCCGCGCCTATCTGCCGGGGGACGCTTTAAACGATATACATTGGAAGCTTGCCGCGAAGTCAGAAGAACTGCCCGTGATCAGGCATTCGGCAACCGATAAAAAGCAATATCTTGTTATTTGCGACGCGGGTATGTACTACGGCGACGATATGACTGAGCTTGCTGACTGCGACGAAGTTCTTTGCCAAACGGCGGAGCTTCTCGGACGTTCATCTGAAAAGGGCATGAAGCTGGTCTGGGATGGCGGCGCGCGCGATGTCTTCGGCGAGGCTGACGCCCGCGACGCTATTACAGAACTGCTTTTCTCAGAACGGCATGAAGCGGGCAGATTTTCTGCCAAAGCCGACGGCGTTGTTTCGGAATGCTCCGGTATGACGCTGCTTACCGCACGCTTTTCTGAGGATATTTTGCAATTTGTATGCGATTTTCGGTATAATTTTGGGACAAATATTTCGATAAATATTGTTTTGTGCGGCGATCATAACTGCGAGCTGCCCGAAAAACAATTGACTGCACTTAAGGTTTGCGTTATCAGACACGGAGGTGAGTCGTCATGAACAATAAGAAAAGGAAGGGCTTCAGATTCAAAAACAGCAATCTGACTGTTCTTGATCTTCTGATCGGCGCGATCCTTTCTGCCGCCGCGGCGTTTGTCTGTTGCGGTTATCTGTTCTCAGTTTATCTGCCCGAGCTGAGGCTTGAATACATAGCCTTTTTGTGTCTTTCTGCCGCGGTCGTGCTTGCTGTGCCATACGCGATCTCGTCAAAAATGTATCCCGGCGTTTTGGGCATTGCGGTCGTCGGCGGGTTTACGCTGTTTTACGAAGACGTCAGAAGCGGTATTTTAAACATTCCCGATTTTATTTCTAAAAAGATCGGAGTTATTTCTTTCGAAATATACGAATATTCCCCTGAGTATGCAGTCGAACTTTCCGATGCGGACAAGCCGACGATACTCATCCTCGCGGCGCTGTTTGTATTATTTCTTTCCGTCATATTTACCGTATGCTTTTTTAAAGGCAGCGGACACGGGTTCGCTTTTTCTGTCGTTATGATGTGTGCGTCTGTCGCATTTTTGGGACATGAGAAAGCAAATGTGCTGTTCCTGCTCCTTTCTGTCGCGCTTTGCTTTGCCATTTTCAGCTCGTCCGGAGTGTTTGGGTGGCGCTATATGCAGCACAAGCGGGTGTTGGCGGCGGCACTGGCGTTTTTTATCACTGCCGGAGCGGTGAATGCATTTGCCGAAAATATCGCTGACTTTTCCGATAAGATATCGCAGGAAATAGGGCTTGCTGAGCTGAAGTCCCTGATCTTGGGCGAATCGATTCCGCTTCCGGACGAAATATATGCCATTTCGCCTGATATCAGACAAAATTCTTATGCTGATGTAACAATGAGCGACGTCGGTTTCAGCAACAGACTCCTGTTTGAGAGCTATTCCGACTATGACGGCGCTATGTACTTATATAACGCCTCGTATTACGCATATAATGATTCGGTTTGGAGCGACTTTGACAAAAAAATGATGTTCGCGTCAGATTGGCTTTCTGCCTCGTCATATCCGGGCATGAATGACCTGATAACGAATGTTGGAAGCGGATTGCTGGTGCAAAGGGACATGAGATCGTCGATCCCCGATTACGTATGGTGCTCAGATAAGATCGAAGGTATGTACCACGGCTCACCGTGCTATCGGGCTGTTATCATTCGCACTCACCCAATAAATTCAGAAAAATATATCGATATAATTGACGAACGATTCGACTTAATCAACTCTCTCCCGGATGGTGTATCTTTGAGCGACAGGTTAGGACTTGTTGCGTCTGATTGGACTTTTGATAAGCCCAATGTTAAACAAGGCTATATCGGGGACGTGGATTTTGCGTCTCTCGCGAAGTCGCTCCTTAGCGAATACGCTCCCGAAGAGGTTGGATTCAAAGAGGCGTTTTATGCCCTTCGCGATTATTTCGCCACCAAGTCATACACCACCAGTCCGACAAAAAGCCAAAGCTATGACAAATACGACAACAGCAAGTCGCCTGTCTACAATTTCCTTTTCAACACAAACGAGGGGTATTGTGTTCATTTTGCCACCGCCGCGGCGCTATTGCTCCGTGAAATGGGCTATATAACACGTTACTCGGTCGGATATGTTTTTGAATCCGCAGATAATGAGTTTGTCCCGATATACGACAAGAACGCCCACGCATGGGTGGAGATTTTCGTTGAAGGGATGGGTTGGATACCGCTTGAAATGACGGTAGGTTTCGGCGACTTCTCACAGGGGGACGAAACCTCCGGCGAAGAGTCTTTGGTTTCGGACGTTTTTGAAGAAAGCTCGGATGAGCCGTCTTCGGAGGAGGAATCCGAAGTATCGGAGGAAATGAGCCGCGAGTTTTCATACGACGAATCTGATACAATAATCGCAGAAATATCAAACGACGAATCTGACGATGAATTAACAGAAAAACTGAAATTCCCGGTTGTTCCGTTTATATGCGTTCTGTTACTACTTATTATAATAGTTGTTGCGACACTGCTTTTGCGACGTGTAAGAGGCAACAGCGACAATAAGCGCAGAAGGTTTACCGAGCTGCCTGACGATGACGCGGAACTGCTTTCGCTTGTAAAAGAGGAATGGCGGTTTGTGCTTAACGTGCTTGCGCTTATGGGGCTTCAGCCGCTTGCAGGCGAAGATATCGCCTCTTTTGCGTCAAGAGTCGATGAAACGTCGCTGGATATTCCTTCTTTGTGTCAGATCGCAGATATATTCATGGCCGCAGAGTTTGGCTCAAAGACTGAACGTGGCGACGCGCTGGACTGCGGAGCATACGCCGTTTCGCTTAACGATTACGCGGTCAGGCATGTCGGACTGCTGAAACGCGTCAGAGCATATTTGTGCGGCAAGCTGCTCGTACGGCATAAATAGCTCGCGTCCGGCGACCGAAAGCGACGTTTTCAGCGCACAAAATGAAAATTGTGTTCACTAAAAGTAAAATATTGGAAAATAATTTGAGCTGACTATTGACATAATTTGTTTTTCCTGCTATAATAAAAGCCTCAAAGGTGTTCAACTGTGCCAGAACGCCGAAACGGCTTATAAGCCATCATATTTTTTAAGGAGGACATCATTCAGAATGAAAAAGATCATTTGTTCAGTCATCGCGCTGCTCATGGTTTTGGCAATTATGCCTATGTCGGCATTCGCCCTTTACGGCTATACCGATATCAGAACCGAAGAACAGCTTCGCCAGATCGAAGCCGATCTTGGCGGCAAATATCGCCTTGTGCGCGATATCACTCTTTCCGGCGATTGGACCCCGATCGGATCTCTCGAAAAGCCGTTTTCCGGTTTGCTTGACGGTAACGGTTACACTATTTCAGGACTTTCCGTTTCCAACTCCAAGAAAGGCGCTTCCGGACTTTTTGCCTGCGTAAGCGGTCAGCTTCTCGACCTTGAGGTTGAGGGCGTTGTGTCCGGCGCTGATTGTGTCGGCGGTCTTACCGGCATCCTTCTCGGAGGAAAGATCACTAACAGCGCATTCAGCGGCGTTGTTGTCGGTGATAACTATGTCGGCGGTATCGTCGGCGACGTAAGAAACACTACAGGAAGCACAACCATTTCCGGTTGTACCAACCTCGCTTCCGTTTACGGTAACAACTGTGTCGGCGGCATTGCCGGCGTTGTTTACGCACTTGGCGGCAGCAAGGTAAGCATCGAATCCTGCGCAAGCATTGAAAGCGTCAAGGCAAACGCAGGCGTTGCGGGCGGCATTGTCGGCGCTGCAAGCGTTAACGACTGTGACTTCGCCATCCTTCGCACCTATAACAGCGCTGTTGTTGATGCAACCGCTATCGCAGGCGGCATTATCGGCTCGCTCGCAATCGGAAAAGCTTCTTCCAAGGTTGAGATCAGCTACTGCTATAACAGCGAAAGCGTTACTTCCGCAAGCACTGCCGGCGCTATTATCGGCAAAGCCGGAACAAGTGACGGCGATACGATTTCTACCACTTCTATCGTGCTCAACGAAATATATAACGTCGGTACGATCAAGGGGGGCGACAGAGACGCACTCGTTCTCACCGCTGCCAGAGAGCTTGCAAACAAGATAACCCTTTCCAAGGTTTACAACACCGATTCTTCAAACGAATCTCTCGGAAATTATGAGTATGAAGGCCGCATCGTCAGCCGTAATACCCTTTCTTCCGCATATAACGTTATTTCTAATCTTAGCTTTAACTCCTATATCTGGACCGCTTACGGCAATTCCAGCTATAAGTTCGTTCAGCTTGCAAGCAACAGAGCAATCGTTAAGATCACCGAGAAGCCCGTCATTGAAGGCGAGCTTACGGTAGGCAGCCGCCTGATTGCCAAGAGCCCCTACAGCAGCTCCAACCTCACCTATATCTGGTATAGAAACGGCGTTGCAGTCAAGGGTGAAAATTCACAGTACTATGACGTTAAATCCACCGACGGCGGCGCTATGATCACGGTCAGAATCGTTGCAGACAGAAGATACGGCGTAGTCGGTAACGCTCTCAGTAAGCCCGTTACCATTACCAAGGCTGCCGCAAGACCTTTCCCGCCTGTTGCCGACTATATAAACGGCGATTCCGTTACTCTCAAGTCGGTCAGAGGCTGTGAATATTCTATGGACGGACGCACCTGGCAGGATGATAATGTCTTCACCGGTCTCGAAGTCGGCAAGACTTATACTTTCTATCAGAGAGTCAGAGCCACCAGCGATACTTCCGCAAGCCTGCCCAGCGATCCTACAGTTATCACCACTGATAAGAAGAATATCGCAAAAGGCACCGTCATTGAAGTGAATATCGACGGCAAGTATTACGAAGATTATTGCTTCTGCGATTCCAAGCTTACCCTTTATACGCTTCTCAGCCTCCACGACTATGACATTGTATGGTACGCAGACGGCGAGGAAATCGCTAATTCCGAAGGCTGTGCCACAATCACAATGTTTGACGGCATTGTAGGCAAGAATGTTGTCGCTGTTATCAAGGGTATCAACGGCTTTACCGGCGCGTATGTGACCGAACCCATCGTTCCCGAACATTACAGCGCATATGTCTATGACGTTGTCGCTCCTACCTGCACAGAGTGGGGCTACTCCATCAACTATTGCAGACGTTGCGGCAGCACATTCTTTGATAAGTACACCGAACCCACCGGACACAAATTCGACGATTGGTTTGATGTAAAAGCTCCCACCTGCACTGAAGACGGCATCCAGCGCCGCCTCTGCAAATGCGGCGAAACAGAGACCCGTGAAGTCTATGCCCGCGGTCATAACTTTGTATTCGAAATGAAAAAGGCAAACTGCGGCGAAGAAGGTTATAGCCGTCAGAGATGCGTGATCTGCGATCACTGCATATATTACGATAAGTTCCCGGCTTCCTCCAAGCATGACTACGTTACCACCAATGTTGCGGCAACCTGCACCGAAGAAGGCGGCGTGCTTCACACCTGCAAGAATTGCGATCACAGCTATATGACAAATACCATTCCCGCAACAGGACATATCTGGGGTTCATGGACGACTGTCAAGGCTGCAACCGCAACAGAAAAGGGAATCGAAAAGCGCGTATGCACTGTATGTAAGACCGAAGAGACCCGCGAAACGTCGGCTACCGGCAATCCCAATACTCCCGACATTCCGATCGGCGACGATATCTCCATCACAACTATTGGCGGCAAGGACTATTTCCTTGGACTGAATGAGAAAACTCCCGTTGATTTCCTCGGCGGCTCTGACGTTAAGGTTTATGACAAGAACAACAAGCTCAAAACGACCGGCGTTATCGCAACAGGCGACCGCATCGTTATCGTAAACGATGACGGCAGCGCGTTTGTAGACGCGATCGCAGTTGTCAAGGGCGACGTTGACGGCGACGGCAAGGTCAGCTCCACTGACTATATCAAGATCAGACTTGCCGTTCTTAAGAGAGTTGAGCTTACGGGCGCTAACCTTTACGCCGGCATCGTAAGCGGCGGCAGCAAGATCACTGCAAAGGATTACACCACCGTCAGAATCTACCTCATGGGTAAAGGCTCGCTTTAATTAAAAATAGCATAAAAGTAAAGAGGTCACCGCGTCGGTGACCTCTTTACTTTTAAAAAACACCAATTAAGAGCGATTATTTATAAATATATGCTCCGGTCGAGGGGATAAGGTCGTCGCTGTATTTGAGCCAGCCGTCGGCTAACGCCTGCTCGGAAACATAGCCGCGTGTTATTGACGGCGCTCCACGCATTATCAGGGCGATCTCGTCTTTCAGCGCACTTAATGCCTTGCTTGCCTCTTCACTGCGGTTATTTGCCGCCTCGCGGTCGAATACGACTAAGTTGGGAACGACAGTGCCGCCATCTTTTCTCAGATATCCGTAGCCGAGCAGCTTTTCTATATATGAATCATTGCATTTATCGAGGTTGCCGTTTACGACATTATAAAGCGTAAGACCTGCATCGTATCCTATGCACTCAGGCGATTTTTTGTATATATCCTTGTAAAAGAACTTGAATTGCGAGAAGGATATATTAACTTCCTGCGCGTTATCTTCGCTTTCTCCACAGCAATGACGGCCTACAAAATAGGGTTGCGCAAAGTCCGTTATTTCAAATCCGGTCAGCACCCATTGACCGTTATAGGGTCTTTTGGGATACGGCTCGCTGTATTTTTCGCCAAAATAAGTAAAATCAAACCAGTCGAACGTTTTCATCAGGAGCGCCCATTTTGCCGTCTCATAGCCGATGCCATTCATATCGACCTTTGAACCGTCTTCCTTCATGTAAAGGTCTATAAGCGCGCAAAGCTTGTCGGTCAGGGGCTTTTGAATTCTTTTACATGCTTCGAATTCCTTTAACTGTTCTTCACGGCTTACGATATGGAAGTTGGTTTCGTATTTGCCGTTGTCGCATCTGCGCATGAGCTCCTCGTTCACCAGGAATTCAAGCTCATATTCCATATACGGTAGTGCGATGCCCAGTTCGAGAGACAGTTCTTCGGCGGTCTGCGGATTCTGATATGCTTCAAGGAAGATGTTTTTATACATCAGGTGTGTGATGATCGACCAGGGCTGTCCTTTATCGCCGTCATTGCCGCTCATTACAAAATTGACATTTTCGGGGTTATAGCTTCTTTTTCCGAATTCTCGTGCCATGTTCATGCCTTCTTTCAATTTTTTTCTGCTGTTTTGCAGTTTGGTTTTTACCGTGCCTATCGGGAGGTTGAATGACCTTGCGATCTCTGAGACGCTTTTTTCTTCGAAATAGTGTGCCACAAGAATGTTTCTGTAATCGGAGCGTATGAATGCCAGTTCCCGACGCATGAGCGCAATGTTTTCTGATAAAACAGCGGCGTCCTCAACGCTTGTGTTGTCGGGAATCGTGTCGTAAAGCTCGTCGATATCGACTTGCTCCGGCGAGAACCACTTTTGCTTTGCCCAGCGCTTGTAACGGTTAGACGCGACCTTCCAGATCCAGCTTTCGAGGTTGTCAGGCTGCGGTCTTGTACTGAGTGCAGTGATAATTTCGCAGCTGATGTCCGCCGCCAACTCGTTTGCGTCCTCCTCGTTGTGCGTTTTCTTGAGGCAGTAATAAAAGATCTTTTCGAGATATTGTGTTGTGTATATTTCGGTAAGCGTCATTTCCGTTCCTCCTCAGGCGTTTCATCTATACAGTGTCAAAAAATTGATTTTGGATTTCATGAAAATGAAAAATATTTTAGGGCTGTCGTAAGTGTAAGTTTTCACTTGCGACAGCCCCGCCGTATTTTTTGTTTTACAATAGCGACAACGCCGCAAAATAGTCCGCGCAAATGCGCATCTAACAATTTCCGTCGCGAAGCGACACCTCTTAAAGAAAGAGGGGCTAACGGGGGAAAACACGAAGTGTTGTCCCCCGTTAGGTAAAATCAGAAATCGATAAGATTTGCGATATAGCTGTCAAGCTGATCGATCGAGATTCTGATCTGCTCCATAGTGTCTCTGTTTCTCACAGTGACCTGACCGTCGGTTTCGGAATCGAAGTCGTAGGTTATGCAGATAGGAGTGCCGATCTCGTCTTCACGGCGATATCTCTTGCCGATAGAGCCGGCGTCGTCGAAGTCAACGCTGTACTTCTTGCAAAGCGTCTCATAAACCTCCCATGCCTTGTCGGAAAGCTTCTTCGAAAGGGGAAGGATGGCTGCCTTGAAGGGCGCGAGGGCGGGATGAATGCGAAGTACGGTACGGATATCGGGCTTTTCGTCTGTGCCGAGGTTTTCCTCGTCGTATGCGTCGGTGATGACGGAAAGGAACAGACGCTCAACGCCGAGCGACGGCTCGATAACATAGGGCACATAGCGCTCGTTTGTTTCGGGGTCGAAGTAGTCAAGCGTTTTGCCGCTGGTCTTGATGTGCTGAGTGAGGTCGTAGTCGGTTCTGTCGGCAACGCCCCAAAGCTCGCCCCAGCCGAACG
>CAZVSW010000017.1:0-598 GCA_964630005.1 uncultured Ruminococcus sp.
TTTCAATTTTCCTGGCATATGTTATCTCATCCGGCCACTTTTCTTCATAAGTAAAGCCTTCCAGATGCGATATCTTTCCGTTTTTTATCCAAAGAATATAATCCGTTCCGTGTCTGACGCCGTTTATATCCCATTGACTGTTTCCGAGTTGCATCTCCACGCCGTCGCCAAGCGTTTCAGCCTTGTCATCGATTATGTAATCGGTGCAGAATCCGCGTTCGAATTTTCTTCGTTCACTTACTTTTGCAGTGTCAAACTGCCTCAGAAGTATCTCTCTGTAATCCGGATTCTGCCCGATTATATCCGAGACGATCATTTTTTCAAATTCAGAAAACGTAAAAACGTTATTCACTTTATTTTATCCTCCAAAAAACACAGATTCGCAGTAACGACCGACACCCGATCATATCTGTCTGTTTTCGCTTATAAATTCCGTAACCTCCGACAGTGTGGGAAGCGACGTTATAGCCCCAACCTTAGACACCGTTAACGCGCCGACCGCATTCGCGAAATTGCAGGCGTTGACAATATCGCCGGTATTGACATAAAGCATAGCCATCGCCGCGGTAAAAGAATCTCCGGCAGCTGTGGTATCGAC
>CAZVSW010000017.1:608-19369 GCA_964630005.1 uncultured Ruminococcus sp.
CCGTGTACGGAGTACACATGCGGCAGTACTTTCCGTTATAGATATACGCTCCGCGTTCACCGAGCTTCAGCACCACATATTTGCATTTTATCATTGAACACAGGCTGATGCATGCACGGAGACAGTCGTCGAGAGAATCAGGTCTTACGCCGGTAAGGGCAAGTGTTTCCGATTCGTTCGGAGAAATTATTTCCACATATCCAAGCGAAGAAAGCGGAAATCCGCGTTTTACTCCGCCGAAATCCAGCACAAGCGGTATTCCCTTCTCCCGGCAAAGCTTCGAAAGATGAACGACGGAATCCTCCGGGATCTCGCAGTTTGTCACAACGATATCGGGATTATCCTCCAACGCCGCGTTGATATCTTCCTCGCGTATATTCGCATTGGCGCCCGAATAGACGATTATACGGTTAGAGCCGCTTCGTTCGAGCATAACGACAGCAAGTCCGGTCTGTTCCTTCGGGTCGACCGAAACATGCCGCATGGTGATATTGTTCTCGCGGTAAATGGCAAGAAGGCGGTCGCCGTAAGCGTCGTCGCCCACCCTCGTGCAAAAAGACACATCTGCACCGAGTCTTGCCGCCGCCACAGCGGCATTTGCGCCCTTGCCGCCCGGTACGAAACAGTAATTGCCGTTAGAAATAAGTGTTTCGCCCTCCGCCGGAACATAGGGGGTCTTCAATAGAAAATCAATATTTGCACTGCCAACAACCAGAATTCTTCTTTCTGCCATAACGATAATCCTTCTTTGTATTCATAGAAAGTCCGCATCATATGTAATCATTATACAGTATTATATCGGTTTTGTCAAGAAATATTGAAAATCATTCTGCGAATACGTCAAAATCCCTCTTTGCCTACCCTTTTCAGCGCAAGGTATTTTTGCTTTGTCGCCTCCCCGCCGCGTATATGGCGTTCATTTCTGTTATTGTCCAAAAGGGCTCTCACCTCTTCAAAGAGCGCTCTGTTCCCGTTTTTAAGCCTCGACGAAATATCCTTATGTACAGTTGATTTTGATATCCCGAATACAGACGCGGTCTCCCTGACGGTAGCTTTGTGTTCAAGCATATATTCGGCAAGTCTGAGCGGACGCTCATCGTAATCGTAATACATATAGCACCTCCGATAAAGCATATGCTTATCTGGAGCGATTGATTACAAAATCAATTGCCAAACGTCTTGAAAAACAAAGACAATTGTGCTATACTACTTATCGAAACAGCAATCATACTCATCAGAAAGGATGAACTATATTATATGAAAATACTCGTAACAGGCGGAACGGGCTATATCGGTTCGCACACCGCAGTTTTACTTATCCAGAACGGTCACGAACCCGTCATTGCAGATAATCTGTCCAATTCCAAAGTCGCCGCTCTCGACAATATCGAAAAGATCACCGGCGTGCGCCCCAAGTTTTATGAATGCGACCTGACCGACGAAGCTGCCTGCGAAAAGATCTTTTCCGAAAATGACTTTGATTCGGTAATACATTTCGCCGGTCTCAAAGCCGTCGGCGAGTCCGTTTCTATCCCTCTCGAATACTATAAAAACAACCTGCTTTCCACTCTGAACGTTCTTATGGCAATGCGCCGCCACGGAACAAAAAGCTTTATTTTCTCCTCCTCCGCAACGGTGTACGGCGATCCGCACGCTCTCCCGATAACGGAAGATTTTCCGCTGTCCTATACCAACCCCTACGGCGGCACAAAGTACACTATCGAAAACATACTCAGAGATCTCGCGGTCGCAGACAAATCAATGTCGCTTACCATACTGCGCTATTTCAATCCCATCGGCGCTCATGAATCGGGGCTTCTCGGCGAAGACCCCAACGGAAGACCGAACAACCTTATGCCCCTTGTAATGAAGGCGGCAAACGGCGAAATGACGCTCAGCGTGTTCGGCAACGATTATAAAACCACAGACGGCACCGGCGTGCGCGACTATATACACGTCATGGATCTTGCCGACGGTCACGTCAAAGCGCTCAAAATGTACGACGTACCAGGCGTCCATACCTACAACCTCGGCACAGGCAACGGTTACAGCGTATTGCAGATAATCAACACCTTCGAAGCCGTCAACGGCGTAAAAGTTCCCTACATCATCCGCGAACGCAGACCCGGCGATATCGACGCCTGCTACGCCGATCCCGCAAAAGCAAAAGACGAGCTTGGTTTCGAAGCGACGCATGGCATAGAGGATATGTGCCGCGACGCATGGAACTACTACTCCAAGCAATGATCATATTAAAAAATGACATCATTTAAAAGCAAAATCCTTACCTTAACAAAAAACTTCGGGGCGTTTTTAAAATCACGCCCCGAATCGTGGTTGCTTCTTTACTGGCCCATACATACGGTTATTTATATGATACTCAACAAACTCACCCCGAGCATGAATTATCATATCATGTATTCGCCGACCGACGACAAAATACCGTTCATAGAATATTTCGTGCTTCCTTACGATCTGTGGTTCTTCTATATCGCCGCCGTTCTCATATACTTTC
Organism: uncultured Ruminococcus sp.; assembly: GCA_964630005.1. GTDB lineage: Bacteria > Bacillota > Clostridia > Oscillospirales > CAG-382 > UBA1206. The sequence continues at coordinate 3,124 of CAZVSW010000017.1, forward strand.
TGTGGAAGAACAAGAAGGACTACCTCAGAACCAGCTTCATGCTTATCTCCGGCATGGCGATATCAACTTTCATATGCTTTATATACCCTTCAATGCATGAACTGCGGCCGGTGGTATTCGAAAGGCAAAACATCTGTACCGAGCTTGTAAAAGCGCTCTACTCCACCGATAATCCGGCAGTCATATTCCCTTCCATGCACGTTCTTATATCGTGTCTGCTGGCAATATCGCTTTGGACGGCCGAATGCATGAAAGGAAAAACCGCCGCCAGAATTGCAGGAACAGTATTATCTGTTCTGATCTGCATGGCGACGGTGTTCATCAAGCAGCATTCGATACTTGACGTATATTTTGCCCTTATCTTACTTGTTCCGATATGCCTTGTTACATATCTTTTCAGCTATAGAGCTCGGCGTCGGTCAAAAGACGCTGCAATATCCCGCTGACCCGTTCAAGCCTCTGAACCGTGATGAATTCATACTTCCCGTGGAAGTTTTCTCCTCCGGTGCAAATATTCGGGCACACGAGCCCCATATACGAAAGCCTTGCGCCGTCCGTACCGCCGCGTATCGGCATGATGATCGGTTCGACGCCCTGCTTTTCCATAGCCGATCTGAGCCGTTCTATTATCTCATAGTGCGGCTCAACTTTTTCTTTCATATTGAAATAGCTGTCCGTTATTACGCAGTCAACGACCTGTCTGCCGTAGCGTGCGTTTACAAAATCGCACACCTCGCGCATGTGCTTCTTTCTGCGCTCAAACTTTTCGCGGTCATGATCGCGTATGAGATAACTGCACTTCGCGACCTCTACGCCGCCTTCAAACGAGTAAAGATGATAAAATCCCTCATAGCCCTCGGTATGTTCGGGACGCTGAGTGTCAGGGAGAAGCGAATCGATCTCGCATATGACACGGGCGGCGTTTATCATTTTGTTTTTGGCAGTACCCGGATGAATGGCAACACCGGTCACCGTGATATGGGCCGCGGCGGCGTTGAAGTTTTCGTATTCTATTTCGCCGAGCATACCGCCGTCAATGGTATAAGCGTAATCCGCGCCGAAGTTCGCCACGTCAAAACCGTCGGCTCCCCTGCAAATCTCCTCATCGGGAGTAAACGCGACGCAGATATCACCGTGCTTTACGCCGCTTTCCTTTATGGCAATGACAGCGTCCATTATTTCGGCAATTCCGGCTTTATCGTCTGCGCCAAGCAGCGTAGTTCCGTCAGTCACGATCATGTCCTCGCCGATGTAGCGCCTGAGCCCCGGAAAATCCGAAACGCGCATCACAATGCCGAGCTCCTCGTTCAGGGTTATATCGTTGCCGTCATAGTTTTCTACCGTGCGCGGTTTTATATTCTCGTCCGACATGTCGGAAACCGTGTCAACATGGGCGATCAGACCTATTTTAGGAAATACGCCGTCTGTATTACCCGGCAGACGCGCATATACATAACCGTTTTCCAAACGTACGTCGCAAAGCCCCGCGTCTTCGCACTGCTTTTTCAAAAGCTCCAGCAGTACAAGCTGCTTTGCTGTACTCGGACAGCTTGGGCTGTTTTCGTCGGACATCGTGGGAATGAGCACATACTCCAAAAAGCGTTCTTTGATATTCATTTAATATAACACTCCTTTTGCCGTTGTATGATCGCGGCTCTGAGATCCGCGATCCATTATCACGATTATATCATAACTAACGGAAAATTAAAAGGTTTTTAGCCGCTTTTTTTCAGTTGCTATTGCAATTTTTTAAAAAATGCTTATAATAGGGGTATAATTTTGAAAAAAGCTCAGAGCTTACCGCGAAACACGCGGTAAATCAATTAAAAACAATACAAAATTCTGGAGGTCACTCGCTATGTTCAAAAAAATAACAGGTTCATGGTTCGAATTCACCCATCACAATATCGCCGAAGGTAAGTATTTAAATCCGGTATGCCGCCACTTTTCCGATGAGCAATGGAAGGAAAAGATCGGCGAAATGGCACGTCTCGGAATGAAATATCTGGTTCTCACCTGCTCCTCGCTCGCTTATGATGATCATGCAGAAGCATATTTCGACACAGACATCTTCCCCGCTCCTGTTGATTTCGGCTGCAAAGAACCGATGGAGGTAATGTTTTCCGCCGCAGACAGCTATGACATGAAAATATTCGTAGCTACCGGTTTTTACGGCTCATGGACACACAGCTATGAAAACATGACCAGCAAGGAAGTTGAAGCAAGAGCTTTCAAGGCAATGAAGCAGATGTATGAAAAATTCGGTCATCACAGCTCCTTCTATGGCTGGTATTACCCCGATGAAGTATGCATCAACGGTCACTTCATCGAGGAATTCATAACATACGTCAACGCATACAGCGCTTATTCCCACGAACTCGATCCCAAGCTCAAGACCCTTATCGCACCGTACGGCACATGCATCCTCACCGCTGACGACGAATATGTCGAACAGCTAAAGCGTCTTGACGTTGATTTCATCGCATATCAGGACGAGGTCGGCGTACGCAAAGCAGTTGCCGGTCCGAACGATACCGGAAAATTCTTCAGAGAGCTCAGAGCCGCTCACGACAAAGCAGGCAGAAGCGCGCTTTGGGCTGATATCGAACTGTTTGAATTTGAAGGCGACGTATACCGCTCCGCACTTATTTCCGCACCGATCGAAAGACTCGAACAGCAGATCGAAGCCATCGCACCCTATGTTGACGAGATACTCACCTACGAATACATCGGCATCATGAACGAACCCGGCACTATCGCTTACGCCGGTCACCCCGATTCTGTCGAATATCATAAACAGTATAAAAAGCTTCTCGAAACAAAAGGCGTGATATAATGAATCCCGAAACTCCGCTTTTGACCCAGATAGAGGAATATTCCCACAAATGTTCGAAAGGACATAAACGCATTGCGGAATATATCCTTCAGAATCATGTCTCCGCTTCATACATGACCGCCTCCCGCCTTTCAAAGGCGGTTGGCGTATCTGAATCAACGGTAGTGCGTTTCGCTATGGAAATGGGCTTCGAGGGCTATCCCGAACTGCAATCTGCAATAAGAAAGACCCTCAAAAACAAGCTCACCTCCGTACAGCGCATCGAGGTAGCCAGCGAACGCCTCGGCGACGACGTCCTCGCCGCAACCTTGCAGGCAGATATCGACAACCTGAAGCATACGCTTGCTTCGACCGACAGAGATAACTTTGACGCAATTATCAGCATGATACTTTACGCAAAGACGATCTATATCGTCGGAAACCGCTCCTCGACGTCGCTTGCCAATTTCATGTACTTCTATTTTTCACTGATCTTCGACAAAGCACGGCTTGTACAATCTGCCAGCGGAAGCGATATCTTTGAACAAATGCTCAGTATCGGCGAAGGGGATCTCATAATCGGCATCTCCTTCCCCAGATATTCAAAACGTACTGTTGACGCCATGCATTTTGCAAAAGCACAGGGCGCGTTTGCCGTTGCGATAACCGACGGCGAGCATTCACCCATAGCCGCCCTTGCAGACAGAGTGCTTTATGCGAAAAACGAGATGAGCTCATTTGTCGATTCGCTGGTCGCACCGCTTTCGCTTATCAATGCGTTGGTCTCTGCGGTAGGTCAGAAAAAGAAAAAAGAGCTTTGCAAAACATTTGAACGTCTGGAAGAGCTTTGGGATGAATATTCAGTCTACAACAAAGACAAATAAAATTATCGTTATAGGCGGCGGTGCCGCCGGTATGATGGCAGCAATTGCAGCGGCAGACAATGCCGCTGTTACTGTTATTGAGCGCAATCAGAAGCTTGGAATGAAGCTGAATATAACAGGCAAAGGACGGTGCAACCTCACCAATAACTGCGATGTGCGCACCCTCACGGAAAATGTTCCGACAAACCCGAAATTTCTTTACAAGGCTTTTTCGGCCTTTCCGCCTTCGGCTATTATGGAATTTTTCGAAAGCAACGGTCTGCCGCTGAAGACCGAAAGGGGACGGAGAGTTTTTCCGCAAAGCGACAGTGCTTTTGATGTAACTGATACTTTGCGCAAAGTCCTGCGCGAAAAGAACGTGCGCATTATGCGCGGAAAGGTTACCGGTATTCTTGCCGAAAACGGCGTCTGTAACGGCGTCGTTGTAGACGGCAGGCAAACGCTTTATGCCGATCGCGTGATCGTTGCGGCAGGCGGCGCTTCATATCCGCGAACCGGCTCAGACGGGTCGGCATATAAACTGTGCAGCGATATCGGTCATACCGTCACGCCGCTCAAACCGTCGCTCGTCCCGCTCACTTCGTCAGATAAGTGCTGCGCCAAGCTTATGGGACTGGCGCTTAAAAACGTATCGATATCGTTTTTCAAAGGCGAAAAGTTGGTTTTTTCCGACTTCGGAGAAATGCTGTTTACGCACTTCGGGGTCTCCGGACCTATAATACTTTCCGCTTCGGCGTATGTAAGATCATTCCCGGCGCGTATGTCGATCGATCTTAAGCCCGCGCTTGACGACAAAACGCTTGACAACCGCATTCTCGCGGATTTTTCGTCCGAAAAAAACCGTATTTTTGCTAATTCTCTCGGCGGTCTGCTCCCGCACGCGCTTATTCCGATCATTATCGAGCGTTCGAAGATCAACCCGAAAAAGCAAGTCAATTCGGTCACAAGAGAAGAGCGCAAAGCACTTGTAAACCTCATTCACAATTTTGATATCGAGCTTAACGGTACACGCCCTCTCGACGAAGCAATCATTACAAGCGGCGGAATCTCAGTAAAAGAAATAAACCCCTCTACCATGGAATCAAAGCTGATAAAGGGGTTATATTTTGCAGGCGAGATCATTGACGTCGACGCTTATACCGGCGGCTATAACCTGACGATCGCATTCGCAACCGGTCACCTCGCCGGAACGAGCGCTTCAGATTGCTGACAAAGTGCTAAATACAACTATAATCAAATTTCGCGCAATCTGAGCGCGAAAACATGATCAAAAAGCTGCCTTTTTGCTCATGTTTCGATGATTTGATTGTATTTAGGGGCGAAAACCCTGATGGTTTTCCCCCTAACACCCCTTTCCTTCCGAACCCGCAAGAAAATCAGGGGGTTATCATTACTCTGAGCTGACGTATCAGTTCTTTTGCCTCGTCAAGCGTGTTGCTGCGTCCGATGCTTATCCTTACGCCGCCGTGACTGCCAAGGAAATCGTGTGCAAGCGGCGAGCAATGCCAGCCGCTTCTTACACATATCCCCTTTGACGAAAGGTATGACGCGACCGCGTCGCTTCCCATCCCTTCAATATTGAACAATATCACGGGGACATATCCCTCCGTAATGCTGTCAGGATTACCGTATACGGTGATTCCGGGCAGCTTTTTTAATTCTGTCAGAAGGAAAGCGAATATCCTGTCCTCCGAACCTTTCTTCAGTTCGGAAACGGCAGCGGACAGCCCCGCGAAAGCCGGTGCATTCAAAGTACCGGCTTCCAGCATTTCCGGAAGCACTTTCGGCATCCCCTTCTCCATAGAAGCTATGCCGCTTCCGCCGTATATGAACGGTTTGATTCTTTTTGCAATTTTGCCGGACACCGCAAGCGCGCCCGTTCCGAGCGGACCGCCAAGCCCTTTATGACCGGCGATACATATCGCATCAGCTCCTGTCGCTTCAAAGCTTATGTCAATATGACCCGCGCTTTGTGCGGCGTCGAGTATTACTATGCCTCCCGATTCGTGAACGGCCTCAGCTATCTCCCGAACAGGAAGGATCTTACCGCATACATTGGAAGCATGAGTGATCACGGCAGAGCAGGCCCGCCGTTTGCAAAGCTTCTTTACCGACGCCACCGTCTGACCGTCGTCCCCGATATTCATATCAAAGACTTTCGTTTTTATTTTTCCTTCACGTTCAAGCGCGTAAAGAGGTCTGCATACCGAGTTGTGCTCGAACGGAGACATGATGACGCTTCCGCCGCTTATCAGACCGCGGATAGCCATATTCAGCGCATATGAAGTATTTGGCGTCAGTACCACCCTTTCAGGTGGGCACTCGAGAATTTTGCCAAGCGCCTCCCTGCACCCGAAGATCGCTTCCGAAGCTGCGACTGCCGCGCTGTGACTGCCTCGTCCGGGGTTTCCGCATTCGACCATGGCGTTGCAGACCGCTTTTATGACGTTCTGCGATTTGGGAAATCCGGTGGCGGCGTGATCAAAGTATATCATACTTCACGCTCCTCGGCATATCCGAGAATGCGTATCCCGTTCTTTTTCAGCACCAATGCAGCGTCGCGCAGATTGCCGCGAATCCGCAAACCGTACCCACAGCCTTTGACCGCCCTGACTTCGTCGGCACGTGTCAGAACAGACGTTATTCCCGCTTCCGAAAGCAGTTTTTGACCTTTGACTGCGTAAGTTACAGAGCTTACTATTATTACGTTTTTCATATTATTACCTGTAAAAAAAATATTCCGGCACAGATACAAGGTGCAAAAATATTTTTGCACCCTTAGTATCATATGCCGGAAAGCAATAATATGACCATGTATCCGCGATCTTACAGTGAAAAATAATCGTCGGACAACAGTGAATACATGTGGATCGTGCGGTATTCGCCCTTTACAAAAAGGAGATCGCGAAGACTTCCCTCTTTTTTGAAACCGCATGCCAGCGCCACATTTTCCGAACGAACGTTGCCCTCCATTATCCTGAGCTGGATCCTGTGAGCGCCGAGTTCTGTAAAAGCAACTTCGATAACGCGCCTGAGCGCCTCTCTTGCATAGCCTTTTCCCCAATAAAGGGGATTAAGTACATATCCCAGCTCAACGCTGTTGTTTTCAAGATCAACGCCGCTGAAACCGACAGTTCCGATCATCCTTTTTTCGCTGTCGAGCGAGATCGCCCAATCGGCGACCTCACCCCTGCGATAGCTGCGTCTTACCATTTCGATATATCCGCGCGTTGCCTCTGCGTTATAATGAGGAGCCCAGAGCAAATATCTGCAAACTTCTCCGAGCGAAGCGTATGAATACATGTCGTTCACATCTTCAAGCTCCATCTTGCGAAGTGTCAGCCTATCAGTCTTCAGCTCGGGAATATCTGTAAAAAGTGTTCTGTAGCTTCTGTTATCCATAAAAATCAGTCCAGATTTCCAAGTATTTTTGCAAGCTCGCTGTCTCTTCCGAGTATCACCGTCTTCTGACCGCCGGTGAGCGAAGCTTTGAGCGCATCGAGCGAACGCGTGAATTTATAAAATTCCAGACGTTCCGGGGTAGCATATGCTTCCGCAAGTATGCGCATATATTCGGCCTCGCCCTCTGCGCGAAGCTTTTCCGCCTCAACGTTGGCGTCGGATATCTTTGTATTGCAGTTCTTATCGACGTCGTTTGTGATTTTTGCCGCCTCAAGCTTACCCTCTGCGCGGTATTTTTCGGATATCTGATTTCTTTCGGAAATCATGCGGTTGTAAACTTCGCTTTCGTTATAATCGGGAAGGTCAAAGCGTTTGATCTTTACGTCAAGAACCTCGATGCCGTAAAGCTCAGCACCGTCTTTGACAAGATCGAAGATCGAACTGTAGATATCGTTTCTTTCGGAAGGCGGATCGGTGTTGACAACGTCGGTCTGATTAAGAGTACCGAACTTTGCCATAATGTTATTATATGCAATGCTGTCAAGCTTGAGCTGAGCCTCGTTTATAGTCGTTGCAGTACGGTAAAACAGCTGAGGGTCGCTTATGCGCCATGTCACATAGCTGTCTACGATCATCGCCGTTTTATCCTTCAGAATAACGGCGGAAGGATTGATGTCATATATCTGCGCGCTCTTGGGATAGATCTTTATTTCATCCACAAAGGGCATCTTGAAATATATCCCGGCTTCAGAGGTGGTGTCGATTATTTTTGAAAAACGCACTACACAGGCGTGTTCATCCTCTTCAACGACATAAAACATACCGTTAAAGACGAGTATGGCTGCAAGAACCAATATAACAAACAATGTGATCAGAATTTTCTTTTTCATTCGGATTTACCTCCCAAAATATCACCGAGAGGGAGCAGCTTCGTTACTCCGCTGCCGTCTGAAGCGTCGATATAGACCGTAACGTCGGGGAATACGGATTCTATAGCTTCATAGTACATTCTCGATTTTGTAATGTCAGGATTTTTGATATATTCGGCAAACATTGCATTGAACATCGCTACCTCCTGCTCGGCCTCATTTATACGTTTTTGCTTCAGGTATTCTGCGTTCTGCAATATTTTGTTGACCTCGGCTTCTGCCTCTGCCTCTTTGGTGTTTTTGTACGCGTTCGCGTTGTTCACAGCTGTCTTCGCTTCTGAATCTGCGTTTTTGACCGCCATAAAAGCTTTATTTACCTCGGATGTAGGCGGTTCGCTGTCCTGAATACGCACGGTGATCAAGCTGAGACCTATATCATAATTTTCAAGCTCGCTTGCAGTGAGCGACAAGATATCCGCCTGGATCTGTTCCTTGCTTTCGGTAAGCACCGGGTCGATCTCGTATGAACCGATAACGTTTCTTATCTGGCTCTGTATCAGCATTTTGAGGATCTTATCGGGATCGCTCGACGAATACAGATACTTTACCGGGTCTGAAATGCGGTATTCAACAAAGAAGTCAACATTGACGATGTTGAAGTCACCGGTTATCATTTTGCTTTCCGCTTCGATGCTGTCATCGCTTGTACCTGTCGTGCGGTAGCCGATCTCAATGTTCTTGATCTCGTTCACCTTGACCATTTCAGCCTTCTGAATGCCGAATGGCAGCTTGAAATGAATTCCCGGCTCGCTGATGCCGGTAACCTTGCCGAAGGTAGTGATGACCGCCTGCTCCTTATCTTCAACCGTGTAGACCGACGACAAGACCAGGATCGTTGCAAGCGCGAACGCTATCACGATCCATACCCAACGGAAGATCTTTTTTCCGTCCATCTTGAGATCGGACACATTGAAGTTAACGTTATAACTCTTTTTGTCCATTGTAGTGCCTCCTTATATTAGTACAACAGAAATATGCGTAGCAGGGCGACCGCATTCGGGTATACGTCTCGCCGCTTGCTGTGCGGTAATTATATCACACGGTCGCATGATTGTCAAGAGGGTTCGCGAATATTTTTTAAAATTTGTTCCGCTGCCCTTTACCGCGTATCACGCGGTGCTGCCTTAAATCGGCAGACCGCTGACATATATCATTAATCTCGAATAAAATCATTGAAAAGTGTTGCGCATACCGCCGACGAACTGCCTCACTTCACGCCTGCAAAGATATCTTGTGTGTATATTCTGCAAAAAAGTGACCGTTAATTTGTAAAAATCGCACCTTTTCGAATTTTGCTATTGACAAAAAAGCGTTTTTGTTGTATAGTTATTATGATAATTTGCGGACGGTGTTTTTATTTTATAGTTGTTTTAACAACGCAAGACCCTGCTCGCACTTTACAAAGGCGTATGCGCGTCCGAAAAACCGCGTTGATCCGCCAAAATCCAATGCAATTCTCACCGTAGTTCATTTAGGAGGTTACCAAATGAAGAAAAGAATCATCGCACTCGCTTTATTACTCGTGATGCTTCTGCCGGTCTCCCTGGCATCCTGCAACAGAGAAACCGAAATCCCTGAAACCGCTTTGAAGGTGTATACCCTTTACACGATCTGTGAAGATTCCACCACAGAAGAAGCAATCAAGGAAGTAGAACTCGCCCTCAACCGTCTTACTGTTTATCAGCTTAAGCTCGGCGTCAAGCTCGTTATGGTTACAGCTGACGAATATGATGCTTTGATCAATGACAAATTTGCCGAGATCAAAGCCTATGAGGAAGAACAGAAGCGCCTTAAAGAAGAAGCTAAGAAAAACAAAGATAAAAACAATTCTTCTGCTGCCTCCGATGAAAGCTCAGCAGCTCCTGAGGATGTTATCACCGCCGATAAGTTTATCGATATGCTTAAAAACGGCGAAGAATACACCTTCGACGCTCCCCGCCTTGATATTTTCCTTGTTCGCGGCTTCGATAATTATATCGACCTCGTCGGTCAGGGCAAACTTGCCGAGCTTGACGAAAAGCTTTCCAGCGAAGCTAAGCTTATAAAGGATAAGATCTATCCCACTTTCCTTACCGCTGCAAAGGTCACAAACGCAAAGGGCAAACAAAAAACCTACGGCGTTCCCATGAACACCGCTATAGGCGAATATGAATACGTCGTCTTTGATGAGGAACTCCTCAACAAATATGAGATCGACGCAATGACCATGAACACCCTTGAGGACCTTGAATACTACCTCAGAATAATCAAGGAAAATGAGCCGGACGTCATTCCGCTCGCCAACGCTTTTGATTCTACTTATTGTACATATCTCTTTGCGGACGGCTTCCCTGCCATGATCGACAAAGACGGCGTTGTTATTAATCCCTATGAAAATACCGTCGCACTTGATTATTACACCTATATTTCCCGCTACCGCACTCTCGGCTACCTCGATGAAAATTCAAACAAACGCTTTGCCGTTAAGTTTGTAAGAGGTACTTTTGAAGATCTTGAAGCCCTCGAATCAGAAACCGGACGCTCCTATATAAGCGCTATCCATTCCTATCCTGTTGCATCCAACGAGAATATGCTTCAGAATCTGTTCTGCGTCAACAGCAGTATCGTTTCCAACCAGCTCACCGATGTTGCAAACATTCTTGCATTCATTGAAACCAACACCACAGCGGCAAACCTCTTGGCATACGGCGTTGAAAACGTCAACTATAAGCTTGACGACAACAATCAGGTCGTCAGACTCAATGATACCTATGTCGTCAAGAGCGATTATATAGGAAACCCCTTCCTTACCTACACCCTTGCAGGCGAAAACCCCAACAAGTGGGAAATCTTCAAACAGCAGAACCTCGACTCTGCCAAGGGCGAAGAGCAGGCAAAATCACTCGGCTTTGCATATTACCCCAACACCTTCACCGATCCCGATGACAAAAATGTTGTCTATGAAGAGCCCGATTATATTGCAATCATCACTCCTATCGCAAATAAGCTTTACAGCAAAATCATGACCGGAGACGCTGCAAATGTCGACTATGATTCCTTCATGCCCCAGATCAAGGAAAGCGTCGACGCTACCCTTACCGCTCAGGTTGAATCCAAGTATATCGAAGAACTTCAGTCCAAGTACTTCCGCCAGATCGAAGCGAAATACAACGCCGATAGCTATAAGGATTCCATCCGCGAACAGGCCCGTGTCGTTGCGATAAAGAGCTATATCACTACCAAATATAAAAACGAGATCAAACGCCAGCTTCAGACCGAGGTCAAAAAAGAAAACAGCTCCCTTTCAGCTTCGGACATCACCGCAATTGTCAACGAACGCATGACCGACGAATACCTTCAGCAGTGCGTCGTAAGAGATACCGACGAAAAGGAAATCAACAACAAGACCGAATCCGTCATCTTCAATACCATCACAACAAAGATCAGTGATGACAAGAAGGCGCTTCCCACCGATCCGGAATATCTTGCTGAACTTGAAATAGTCCTTTCTTCTGAAGAATGTATGCGTGAAAAGAGCGAGCTTCTTGACGCAGATAACTATTATCTCTACCAGGACGAACTTGCAAAGATCATCCGCGAAAAGCTCACTGAACTCAGCGCAGATCTCCGTAAAGAGCTCAGCGATACCATTAAGAAGGAATATAACAACTTCATTAATGATACCCTCAAACGTTTCGATTATAATGACACCGATAAACGTTCCGAAACACTTTACAATCAGGCACTCGATAACCTCGCAGCCGAGGATAAGAACCTGAGAGCCATCAAACGCGACTTCACCAACATCGTTAAAGAAGAAATGCCCGACGCTAAGACTGACGATATCGAAGTTGAAGTTGAAAAGCTCATGACAAAAGAGGCAGTACGCGCCAAACTTCTCGAGCTTAACCTCGTCACCAACACTCAGATCAAATCGGAGTATAACACCGTACTTTCCGATTACATCAACGACGCAGTTGGTTTTGTCAAGAAGAAGGATGAGCCCAAGGACGATGACGAAAACTCCGGCGACGAATCATCTGAAGAGCCCTCTGAAGATCCTTCCGAAGAGCCCTCTGAGGACGATGAACCCATCATCATTGACGAAAACTCCGATTACTTCAAGCTCTTCTACGAGACCCGCCTGAAGAAGCAGTATTACACCTTTGCTCCTCTTCAGCCCGGTGTAGTCGGCTGATAACACACAGCTACAACAACTTAATACATGCTAATAAAACCGACTTTAAGTCGGTTTTATTAGCATCAGGAAATAAACATGAAAAGAATCTTTGCTTATATTTGCCTTACCGTAATGATAATCACCTCGATTCCCTTTTCAGTCAGCGCAGAAAGCGAAAACATCACACACGTCGTCGACGGTATCAATACCTACCGTGAAGCAAACACACTTATAGTCTACAGAGGTACGGGAAGTACCGGCTCAAACCCATGGGGTTATGAGGTAGTGGTTAATAAGAACAACCGCGTCATAAGCGTGGGCGGAAACAACAATACGATCCCAAAAGACGGCTTCGTGCTTTCCGGTCACGGCGTCAACGCCGCGTTTCTCGCCGATAACATCAAAATCGGCGATCAGGTAGCTTTTATCGAAGAAAGCATGATCATATCGATCGGCGAAAACGAGCCCTCGCCATTCTATTCCACAACGATGAACTTTAACGGCGTGAATATATATCGAAGCTCCGATTATGCGGTAGTGTACACCCCTTCATTCGGTGAAACGACCGGAACAAATACATACGGATTTGAAGTAACAATAGAAGACGGCATCATCACCAAATGCGGAGGAAACGACTCTGCAATTCCCAAAAACGGTTTTGTGATCTCCGCACACGGCAGTGCGTCCACAGCCTTGCAGGGCATGGCGCAGATAGGCATTCAGGTGTCATATAACGAATCCGACAAAACAATCACGTTTGAGTACGGCGAAAAAAGTCTGCTCCTTGCCGATGAAGCCGAAATCATCAAAGCAGAGACCGCGCTTGACGAAGCGATCGAAAGATGCAGCATCATTGACGTTGCGACCATGACAGAAAAAGTCAATACCGCGCGTTCTTCTTTTGAAAGCTGTAAAGCAAAAATTGAAAACGGCGAATCCGTCGGCGAGTATCTGAACAAGCGCAAAGAGATATTGAGCATCATCGAGGAAGTGCTTGACGGAACGAGCGAAAGCCGCCCCGTTGAATACCGCGCCATTTGGATAGAATCCAAGGAACAGTCGCAAAAACAAGTTAATAACACCGTCAAGTCATTGTATGACCTTGGGATAAACACCATCTGCCTCGAATCGCTTGTACAGGGCACCGTCATTTATAATCCCGGCGACGACAGTCTTATCAAGCAACTCCCTACCCTGCGCGGCTTTGACCTTCTTCAGGCGTATATCGACGCATGTCACGAACTGGGCATGGAGCTTCACGTCTGGATGCCCGTCTTTGGCGTGGGTTCAACGTCTTCTCCGTACGCCGGTCTTTCCCTCTTTACAAAAAATCCGGATTGGAGGATCGTTTCTGATACCGGTGGCGACGGCGCTGACAGCGGTATTCACTTTTTGAATCCCGCCAACAAAGAGGCCTGTGATTATCTTCTTCAAACATATCGCTATATTCTCGAAAACTACGATATAGACGGATTCCAGCTCGACTATATACGCTACCCTCATACCGGCGGCGATGACTGGGGCTATGACGACCAGACCATAGCGGCATTCAGAGAAAAATACGGAGTTACTCCGAAATTCAACCCTCAGGCTTCATACTGGGCAGATTGGGTTAGCTTCAGAGAAGATTTTGTTACCGATTTTGTTCGCCGTATGAGAGCCCTCGTCGACGAAGTAGCGCCTGATGTAGCGCTGAGCGCCGATCTTTACGGCAGTATCGATACCGCCCACTCGGCTGTTTATCAAAACGGTCGGGGATGGATCGAGGAAGGTCTTTTGGATATAGCTTTCCCAATGACATACGACGACTCGTCTGACGGCTTCATGCAAAAATCCTCCGGCTATATCTCGCTTGACACCGATACCTTTACTGTATGCGGCATAGGCTCATACATGACCCGCCAAAGCGCTTCCATGTCACGCGACCAGGTCAAGGTTCTTAAATCGCTCGGCGGCGACGGATGCTCATTTTTTGAGAATACCTCTTATATCTCACGAAGAGTAGGCGAAAAACTCATAGGCGGCGCTTTCTCTAATCGCGCAATCACACCGCTTGGAAATGTATTCCTGGCGTCGATGACCTACTCCGAGTTTATTCAAAGACGCATCAACGAGATCATCGTGCCTTCATCGCTCCTGACCGATGAAGAAGCGACCGAGCTTCTTGGCGTACTTTCCGCAATATCAGGAAGAGATGTTACGAAAGCCAATGTAGAGCGCCTTGCAAATGCGGTCGCAAAAGTGTCAAACGACAGAGCCAAAGCGGCGCTGCAACGCGATCTCGATTATCTTAATAAGATACTTGCCCATTTCGATTGGGTGATCCCCGCAGAGGACGAAAGCTCGGAAGAACCGGTCTCCCGTTCTGACGAAAGCACGATTTCTGAATCAGAGGAATCAAATACAATCGCTCCCAAGACAAATTCATATGTACTGCCGATCGTAATTGCCGGCATAGGCATAATAGCCGCTGTAGTAGCTGTTATAGTTGTCAGGAAAAAGAAGAACGGCAATCAGTAAAAACATTCAAAATTTTATCGCCACACTGCATTTCACGGTGTGGCGATAAAACTATTTTTTCTTCTTTATCGGTTTTGGCGGCGCTTTGTAGATATCTTCAAAATTTTCCGCCATTGCATTGTTCACCGGCTGAGAAGCGTTTCTCCCGGTGCATTCTGTAGCCGACGCAACAGAATCGGTTAGAAACAGATCCTTTTCAAAGCTGTTTTGCTCGGTTAATCTCTTTTTCATAAAAACCTCCCCGAATAACTTTACTTATCATCTGCAAAGCTATTATTCCCTTTCGGTTCGGGCAAAATGCATTCACAATTTTTATGTAATTAATATTTCCGAAATAAATTGATGTTATCATGAAGTGTAAAGTGCTTGACACGCGACAAACATAATGGAGGACAGAAATGGACAACGGTGAATTTTACTATCGCCGCTTTCTCGACGGTGATAAAGACGCATTCAGCCAGATCATTGATATCTACCGCGAAAGTCTCATATTTTTCATCAACCGCACTGTTAATAATCTCGATATAGCTGAAGATATAGCTGAAGATATTGCTGCAGACAGCTTTGCCGAGCTTATTATTCATAAAAACCGATTCAACTTTAAATCATCGCTTAAAACATATCTGTTTTCCATCGCGCGCAACAAGGCGATAAGCCATTTACGGCATTTCGGTAAATTCAGATCGGTCAGTATAGATGATTGCACGGAAATATCGGACGAATACAGCGCCTTTGAGCAGGAGATAGAAAAAAACGAGCAAAAAGCATTGCTCAACAAAGCTATCGGCACGCTGAAGGACGATTATCGAACGGCATTGCACCTGGTTTATTTCGAGGAGCTTTCGTACTCCGATACCGCAAAAATAATGAAAAAATCCAAAAAACAAATCGAAAACCTGCTTTATAGAGCACGGATCGCTCTCAGAAGTACGCTTGAACAGGAGGGATTCATCTATGAGGAATAAAGAAGAATTCGAAAACGCCGTCTACTCTAAGCTCAGAAGTCGCGAAAAGCGCCGTCGGAGAAACATCACAGCGATAACCTCCACATGCGCAGCGCTGCTCATCTGCGTTTCAGCGACAACCGTATTGAATCGACACGATAGTGAAAACGATGAGGCGATCGGCGTTTCGCACGCCACAATTCATCCGACCGTGATTTCCGCGCCTGAAGCCGCCGTAGAAGACGAAAACGCCGCAGTATGCGAGTCGCCTGATTCGGCATATATAACCGGCGAACCCGAAGCAACCTATGCGGGCACATCAGAGACAGGCGGCGGCGATCAGCACGAGAGCCCCACAGAACACGATAAAGTTATCAGGATTACGATCGGCGACGCTCTATATGTCTTTAGCGCAGACAAGTTAAGCGACGTTATGAACATTTTAAAAGACACCGCTTCATCTTCAGATGGAATAGCCATAACACTCTATACTGACGCCGACGCAGAGCAATACACTCTTTCGACCAACAATATAGCTAAACTTTTGGATATCATTCAGAATTAACGGAGGTCTGAAATGAAAAAAATTTTCT
>CAZVSW010000018.1:0-19284 GCA_964630005.1 uncultured Ruminococcus sp.
GCGCGTTTTCCCCTGTTAGACCTCTTTCTTTAATAGGTGTCGCTTCGCGACGGATTTTTATTTTATTCAGGAAGACAACAGCCGGCGGCTGTTTTCTCCCCGAACCCCTCTTTCTTTTGCTGATGACTTTGTCTATTAATATTTATTGTAACAATTAGTTCGCAAAAACACCCTTGTATGCGCCGGAAATGCGCTGTAAAATATCCGAATCAAGAATTGAACGGGGTATTAAATTATGAAATTCAGGGACAAGCTCGTCCGTTTTATGTACGGAAGGTACGGAACGGACGCACTGCATAAATTTTTAACAATTGTTTTCTTTGTAATGTGGATCGTCAATCTTTTTTTGAACAGCATAATTCTTTACATGATAATGCTCGGACTGCTTATGTGGCAGGTGCTTCGGGTGTTTTCAAGAAATCATGCGGCGCGTCAGAAAGAAAATTTTGCGTACCTCAAGATAAAAAACGGCGTGAGCGGAGTCTTTAAAAAAACGCGGCTTCGTATCAAGGACATAAAAAGTTTCCGTTACCGCACCTGCCCGGGCTGTAAGGCGACGCTCAGACTGCCGCGCAGAAAAGGCAAGCACACCGCTAAATGCCCGCGTTGCGGCAAAGAGTTTGACGTGCGTATCAGCATCTGACGGAGCAAAAAGATTAACAAAAAGTAAATTTTGAACTATTTGTGTAAACGCACTTTACTTTCCTTAAGATTGGATTTATAATAAGACGATATCGGATGTTTTTCGATTAATATAGATGTACCGTGTCTACGGGCAGTTGAGATTTACATATAAGCCGCTCTGGCGGCGTTACAAAGATTTTTTATATATATTTCAGTCCGGCTCTGCCGTCTTTTCACCTCTGACGGCGGTACTGCGCTGTTTTTCTGCCGTCGACGGCTTCTGTTTGAATCTCAGCTGCCTGAGCTACGCGTCGGCAGGGAAAGCCCATGCGGTCTTGCCTGATCTTTCAAAGCATATAATAAAGCTTTTTGCCCTTTGAGATCACAGGCTTCAGTCCGTCTGTAATATCGGCTCTTTTGCCGTTTGTTTCCCCTGCTCCACTATTTTGGCGCGGTCGGCGCTGTCTGCCGCCCTTGTATACATTGAATATTTGATCGGGAACATAGATTTTGAAAAAAATTATGGAGGTTTTAATCTATGTCCTTACCCTTAATCGCTTGGATCCTTATCGTAGTCGGCTGTTCTTTGGTTTTTGGTCTGATCGGCGCTTTCGCGGGCTTTACGTACCGCAAAAGAGTTTCCGAAAAGCTCATAAAATCCGCTGAGGTTGAAGCAAGCCGCATCCGCGAGGAGGCAAAAAAAGAAGGCGAAACCAAAAAGAAGGAATTCCTTCTTGAAGCAAAAGAAGAATCTATCCGCATAAAAAACGAAGCGGAACGCGAACTTAAAGAACGCCGCGCCGATTTGCAGCGCCAGGAAAAACGCGTTCTTCAAAAAGAAGAAAGTCTTGAACGCAAGAGCGAACAGTATGACAAAAAAGACGAAGTTCTGAGTCAGAAAATCAAACGCACCGAAGAACTCAATGCAAAAATTGAGGAAGCGCACGCGCGTCAGCTGGAAGTACTTCAGAATCTTACCGGCATGTCGAAGGAAGAAGCAAAGGATGAGCTTCTTGCGCGTGTTGAGGAAGAAGCGCGCCATGAAATGGCGATGAAGCTTGCCGAAATCGAAAACGAATATAAAGAAAACGCAGAAGAAAAAGCAAGAGATATAATCACAACGGCAATACAGCGCTGCGCCGCCGACAGTGTCGCCGAAGCAACCGTTTCGGTGGTAGACCTGCCCAACGACGAAATGAAGGGCAGAATCATCGGCCGCGAAGGCAGAAATATACGTTCCATCGAAACCCTCACAGGCGTCGACCTTATAATCGACGACACCCCCGAAGCCATTACGATCTCCACCTTCGACCCGGTCAGACGCGAGGTGGCGCGTCTTACTCTTGAAAAGCTCATCGCGGACGGACGTATTCATCCCTCCCGCATTGAGGAAATGGTTGAAAAGAGCAAAAAAGAGGTTGAAAACATTATCAAGAAGGAAGGCGAACAGGCCACCTTCGAAACTGGCGTACACGGCATAAATCACGATCTGGTCAAGCTGCTCGGCAGACTCAAATTCCGCACCAGCTACGGTCAGAATGTGCTTAAGCATTCTATCGAAGTCGCCCTTATTTCCGGCATGATCGCCGCTGAGCTCGGCGTCGACGTAACGCTTGCAAAGCGCGCCGGTCTTCTTCACGATATCGGCAAGGCTCTTACGCATGAGGTCGACGGCTCGCACGTTGAGATCGGCGTCAATGTCGCTAAAAAATATAAAGAAAGCGCCGAAGTGCTCCACGCGATCGAGGCGCACCACGGCGATGTTGAACCCAATACAGTCATTGCCGTCATCGTTCAGGCGGCAGACGCTATTTCGGCAGCACGTCCCGGCGCACGCCGCGAAAATCTTGAAACCTATATCAAACGTCTGCAAAAGCTTGAAGAAATTGCAAACAGCTTCAACGGCGTTGCAAATTCGTTTGCCATTCAGGCGGGCAGAGAGATCCGCATAATGGTTCAGCCCGGCGTTATCAATGACGAAAATATGGTATTTGTCGCCCGCGATATTTCCAAAAAGATCGAATCCGAGCTTGAATATCCGGGTCAGATAAAAATAAACCTCATCCGCGAGACCAGAGCGGTGGAATATGCAAAATAACGAGTTCACCGTTCTCGCCCTCGGCGACGTTGTCGGCGATGCAGGTACTGCCGCCGTATGCCGTATGCTGAGACCGCTGAAAGCGGAATATTCGGCGGATTTTGTGGTAGTCAATGCCGAAAACAGCGCTGAGGGATACGGTATGAGCCGCGAGGCGGCGCTCGACATTCTGGATTCCGGCGCAGACGTACTTACCGGCGGCAATCACACGCTCAAAAACTATGACGTGTTCGACCTTCTTGACGAAAACGAACGGTTGCTGCGTCCGCTTAACCTTCCCGCGTCCGCACCCGGTCACGGTTGGTGCATTCTTGACGCACCCGGCGGACTTCGGGTGTTGGTGATCTCGGCGCTCGGTCAGGTCTATATGCCCTCGTCAGACAACCCGTTTACAGCCTGCGACCGTCTTCTTAAAGAGCTGAAAGGCAGATATGATATCGTCGTATGCGACCTTCATGCAGAAGCTACCAGCGAAAAAGCGGCGTTTGCCGAATATTTCGACGGCAGGATCCACATCACCTTCGGCACGCATACGCATGTGCAGACGGCTGACAGGCGCTTCTTCCCGAACGGAAGCGGCTTTGTTACCGATATCGGAATGTGCGGAGTGACGGCTTCGGTCCTCGGAGTGAAAAGCTCTGTCATTATAAAGCAGTTTGTAACCTCAGTTTCGGAAAAGTACGAAAAAGCCAAAGGCACTGCCGTACTTCACGGCGCAGTCTTCAGACTGAGCCTGCCCGAAAAAAGAGTTACCGACATAATACGTATTGAAAAATAAAACACCAAAGGAGCTGTTTTAATGAAGCTAAAAAAGTTTATTGCCGTTTTCATTTGCGTTGCAGTAGCAATTTCGCTCATCGCATGTGTTTCTGTCGCCGCTGAAGGCGAAGCCGCAGGAGCTGCTGAGGAGGTATCTCCGTGGTATCAGGTGCTCTCGCTTGTCATTCCCTTTGCACTGCTCGCAGTCGTTTTCTATTTCTTCATCCTCAAACCGCAGAAAAAACAACAGCGTGAGGCTCAGCAAATGCGCGATTCGATAGGCAGAGGCGATACGATCGTTACCGCCGGCGGCATTGTCGGAATCGTTATTACCGTCAAGGACGATATGATACTTCTTGAATCAAGCGGTGATAAAACCAAGATCCAGGTTCAGAAGTGGGCTGTAAGCTCTATTTTGGACAAGGCTCAATAAGAAAAACGCAAATTCGCCCTAAATAAACATTTAAGCGATTTGGTTTGTTTGGCAAAAAACGGGGAGAATGCATGGTGTACCGCGCGTTCTTCCCGTTTTTATTTAATGATATACTTATTAACAAGAGGTGTTTTTATGAACAGTTATACTCTGACAAAAGAATTGGAAGCGAAATACAGCGCCGATGTAGTTGTCTGCGGCGGCGGTACGGCGGGCGTTTTTGCCGCTGTTGCGGCGGCTGAAAGAGGTCAGAAGGTCATTATCGTCGAACAATTCGGCGGTCTTGGCGGCACTGCTACCTACGGGCTGGTAACTCCGCTTATGCACACGCACATAAACGGCGATCCGCAATGCTCATATATCGTTCCCAAGCTTAACGCCAAGCTTTTCGAAATGGGCGCGCTCAGCGCCGAAGGCCGTAACTTCGACCCGGCGGGACTCAAGGTCGCGCTCGAAGCGCTCTGCATGGAAGCGGGCGTGAAGATTCTCCTCCACACCTTTATTTCCGACGTTATCAAAGAGGGCAATACCGTCAAAGGCATTGTCGTATCAAATAAATCCGGCACTTTCGTCATCGAGGGCAAGATGTTTATTGACTGCACCGGCGACGGCGACGTTTCGGTGCTTGCAGGCGCCGATTATACAAAAGGCAACCCCGAAACAGGCAAGTGCCAGCCCATTTCGCTCCGCTATGTCATTGACGGCGTGGATATTCAGGCTCTCGGCGAGTTCATAAAAGACAAACCTGCCGAGGTGGGCATCAATAACGCTTGCAGTTACGATAAAGAGTGCGGCACTGTCTATATGGCGGTCTGCCGTAAAGGCGACTGGACGCTTTCGTATCTGTTCGATCAGGCGATCGAAGCGGGCGACCTCGCTCCCGAGGATAAATGGTATTGGCAGGCGTTTTGTATGCCCGGAAGACCTACCAGCGTAGCCTTCAACAACCCCGAATTTTTCGACGACGTCGACGGTACTGACGCAGAGCACCTCACGCGCACTCAGCTCGAAGGCAAACAGCGTATCTATCGCCAGCTGAAGTTTTATAAGAAGTATCTGAAGGGCTTCGACAACGCATATATCGGCGAGATCGCCGAGATGGTCGGCATCCGCGAAAGCCGTAATATCGTTACCGAATACGTGCTGACCGCCGAGGACCTCCTGGCCAGACGCAAGTTCGACGACGCATTCTGCCAGTCGAATTATCCTATCGATATCCACGGCAAGACGCTCACATGTAAGGCTGTTGAGGCGGTTGACGACGGTAAGCCGTGGTACGAGATACCGTACGGCAGTCTTGTCGTCAAGGGCATAGATAATCTGATGGTTGCCGGACGCTGCCTCGGCTGCGAATTCCTCGCACAGTCTTCGCTCAGAATCCAGCCGTCGTGCCGTTCGTCGGGCGAAGCCGCAGGTATCGCCGCCGCAATGGCTTTGGAGGAGGGAATACTTCCGAGAGAGATAGACGGCAAAGCCGTACGCAAAACAATGGAGCAGGAAGGCGCGGTATACGCGAAGTAATCCTCCGCTCTGAATAAATAAAGAGATTTCCGCACACGGTTACCCGGCAGCTCGAAGTTTGACCGTGTGCGGATTTATTTATTGAAATTTTCAAAACAGGCGAACGGAATCGCGCTTCGTGCGACTATATAGGCGAATCGATTCGAACAAGGGCAAAAACAGTTATGAAATACGAAGAACTTACTGATTATTACAATGATCTGTTGCGGCTCGCAACGTCAAAATGCTCCGATATTCATGACGCGGAGGATCTGACGTCCGAAACGCTGCTTGCGGCGTACGCCTATATAAAGCACGGCGGCGAAATAGCACACCCGAAGACGTGGCTCGCCAATACTCTAATGCATAAATGTAACGATATGTTGCGGGCGAGGTATAAAATGCCGCGTATAGTCAACCTCGACTTTTGCGAAGAGCTTGCCGACGAAGAAAGCCGCGGCGACGAAGCCGAGGAATACGCAAAGGTGCGTGCGGAGGTAAACCGCCTTGCGGGGTCGACGCGCGAGATAATAATACGTTATTATTTCGGGAAAAACGGCGTGGGCGAGATCGCAAAAGCGCTCTCTCTGCCCGAAGGCACTGTTAAGAGACGGCTTTTTTCGGGGCGCGAACAGATCAGGAAAGGTTTTGAAATGAAAGAAAACGAAACAAACGCACTTCCGGGAAGATTATATATGAGCTTTGGCGGTCAGGACGGAAAAAACGGCGAACCGATATCGCTGGTCGAAAACGATCTGATAGCGCAGAATCTGCTTATGCTTGCATACGAAAAGCCGCTCAAAATGTCCGAGCTTTCGCGCAGTATCGGCATACCCTCGGCGTATATCGAGCCCATCGTTTCGCGCCTGGTTGACGGCGAACTTATGAAGCAAACGGGCGACGGAAAGTACTTTGCGGAACTTTTGATAATGAAGCCGCATGACAAGCTGTCGCGTTTTTCCGCACAGCTCGATTTCGCGATATCGCATTTTGAAAAAGCATGGCAGATCATCAGCGGGATGCTCACGCAGCTCAGAGAGTCGGACGTCTGCAATGCGCTCGGCGAGCGCCAACGTGTCAAGTTAGAGCGTTATGCGGTCCTTAAGGCGCTTCAGGACTTTCAGTTTGAAGGCACAAACACCATGCAAGCTCTGAGCTTTCCCAATCGGCGCGACGGCGGACGTTGGTACGCTCAGGCTACGGCAATACCGGCAGGCTATGATGAAAGCGAGCTCAGGAGCAAAAACGAATATCTGATCACCGGTCACAGAACGACTGTACGCGACAGCGATAAATGCGGCGGCGCAAGGCTCAGCCTGTATGAATTCGATACTACGCTTTGGGATTCGCCGGCAAGGTTCGGCGTGTGCGGATATGATTGCTATTTTACGCATATACATGCGCTTTTGTGGTGCATATACCGCAGCGTTCCGCTTGACGAAAGCGATGTGCCAAACACGATGATAGAAGCTCTTCCGGCGCTGGAGGGAGTGGGGCTTCTTAGCAGTGATAACGATAGCTGGCACGTTGATATCCCCGTGCTGACGTCCGAGGAGTATGACACGCTTGTGAGCATGATAAGAAACGCGACAAAGCGTCTGCTCAGCGAGCTCGGAAGCGACTATTCGAAGTACCTGAAGAACAATATGGTCGACGTGCCGCCGCATCTGAACAGCGTTCCCGATCTTTTCCGTTATATTCCGGCGACAGACTATATCGTCATGGCGATCGTGCGCGAGGCGTATGAACGCGGGCTTCACCTCGACGGAGTGGACTATTGCTGTCCCCCTGCGGTTTTGGTGTATAAGCCTTTGTAGCATAATACGCACAATTTGCGCGCCTTGACGGAACGCTTGCTCGCAACCAATCATGCGGTATTGCCTTAAATATCAATCAGAGCGAGTTAGATTTGCTCAATATATGCGCGTTTGCAGTTGGTGTGAATGTGCTCTGAAACAAGAGGGTGTTTGACCCTCTTGTTTTAATATAAAAAAGATGTTGAAATATAAAGTGTTATCTGATATAATAAAAATTGAGAAGACTTTCGGAGGTGAAGAAAATGAAAAAGAATATCCGTTTCATTGACCTTTTTGCCGGAATAGGCGGCATTCGCAAGGGCTTTGAAATTGCCTGCCAAAAAAGAGGATATGGCTTTGAGTGCGTTTTTACTTCCGAAATTAAGCCTCATGCAGTTGAAGTATTGAGACAGAATCATCCCGATGAGGCAGTATATGGCGATATCACCGCGATTAAAGCAAGTGATATTCCGGACTTTGATTTTTTGCTTGCAGGATTTCCGTGTCAGGCTTTCTCGTCAGCAGGGAAACGCTTGGGATTTGACGATACGCGGGGAATGCTTTTTTTTGAAGTGGAACGCATTCTTAAAGAAAAAAAGCCATACGGCTTTGTTTTGGAAAATGTTGAAGGGCTTGTGAAGCACGACAGAGAAAGTTCCTGTGATGAAATAGGCAGAACGCTGTCTACGATTTTGCAGCATTTGCAAAACTTGGGTTATAAGGTTTCTTGGAAGGTGCTGAATGCTAAATATTTCGGAGTACCTCAGGAGAGAAAGCGTATATACATCGTGGGTTCATCGGACGAGTTTCCTGACCTTTCATCATTCAAACGTGCGTCGAAAGTTCTTGGTGAAGTCCTTGAAAAGGGCTTGCCGACAGAGCACAGCAGGTTTATAGACAATTTGCTTGAACATTATTCTGTTGAAGACCTTGTCGGCAAAGCGATAAAGGATAAGCGCGGCGGTGAGAACAATATACATAGCTGGGATATTGAGCTGAAAGGCGCTGTAAGTGAAGAGCAAAAGAAGCTGCTGAATTCCATGCTCAAGGAACGCAGAAAAAAGAAATGGGCTGATGAATACGGTATCGACTGGATGGACGGAATGCCACTCACATTGGATCAGATCAGAACATTTTTCGATCATCCCGAGCTTGAGGAAATGCTTGGCGATCTTGTAAAAAAAGGTTATTTGAAATATGAGCATCCAAAGAAAAAGGTCGGTAATCACCGTGAACAGGATACTACTCTTCCGAAAGGTTATAACATTGTCGCCGGAAAGATGTCATTTGAAATAAGCAAGATCATGGGAGATAATGATATCGCTCCCACCTTGGTGGCAATGGATATGCAACGTTTATATGTTGCGGACGGAAGCGGAGTGAGAACGCTTACGTTGAAAGAAGGACTCAGGTTGTTCGGGTATCCGGATGATTACAAACTGAACGTTGAAAAAAGTCTCGGTTACGACTTGCTTGGAAATACTGTTGCAGTGCCGGTCATTTCAGAGGTGTCTGAGCGGGTTCTTGAAATATTTGAAAGGAATTGCGGATAAAATGAGGGCTACGGCAGAGGAAATCTATAATAAACTTATCAGCGAAGACAGAATTAAAGAGGTTACGGGACAGATCTGTTTTCACATGGGTGATATAAGTATCTTGGTAAAAAAGAAGGATGTGGTTGGAAATATCCTTCAGGAATGGATGGAAGGATGGCTCAAATCAAAAAACATTGAGTTTGACGCAAACCCAAACACCCAAATGCCGCCGGATGTTTATCTTAATCCTGATGATCACACTAAGAATTTGCTTGAAATCAAAGCGTTCAACCGAAAAGAAAGCCCCGCATTTGATATCGCCGACTTTAAGGCGTTTGTCAATGAATTGATAGAAAAACCATATTTTCTTGACACGGCTTTTCTGATTTTCGGTTATGTTATGGACGAAAATACCGGCGATGTAATTGTTAAAGATCTGTGGCTTAAGAAAATATGGGAGATTACCAAGCCTATGGATAATTGGCCTATTACCGTTCAGTACAAAAACAATATCCTGCAAAAAATGAGACCGGGAAATTGGTATACCAATAGGGGCAAATTCAGGGTATTTGATTCTAAAGAGGATTATTTGGCGGCTTTCGAAGAGACTGTATATCAAAATCCCGAAACCCGTACACTGAGTGCGCAGTGGAAGAACCGTTTTGTGCGCAGTTATAGAAATTATTACGGCGAGGGTATTGATTTTCCCAGGTGGAGCGATATAAAAGGTAAGTACATACAGTAAAAAGATAAACAGGCGGGCTCAAACGAGCCCGCCGTTGCTTTTTGCCGTATTTTTTATTTTGCAAGAGCCTTTTTAACAACTTCTTTTGTATCGGAAGCGATCACGAGCTCCTCGTCGGTGGCGACGACATAGACCTTGACCTTGCTGTCGGGGGTGGAGATAAGCGCAGGCTCGGGCAGATTCTTGCCGATCTTGTTCTTTTCTTCGTCTATCTTGATGCCGAGATAGGTCATACCCTTGAGTATATCGCTTCTGAGCACAGGGGTATTTTCGCCGATACCTGCGGTGAACGCGATAGCGTCAACGCCGTCGAGAGCTGCTACATAAGAGCCGATATATTTCTGAATATCATAAACAAGGATATCATATGCAAGCTTTGCGCGTTCGTTGCCGCTTTCAACGGCGGCGGTAACTGCACGCATGTCGCCCGAAACGCCTGAAACGCCGAGCAGACCGCACTTTTTGTTCATGTAGTTGCTCATTTCGTTCGGGGTGAGGTTTTCCTTTTCCATAATAAAGGGAACGATAGCGGGGTCGATCGCGCCGCAGCGAGAGCCCATTTCAATACCGTCAAGGGGGGTGAAGCCCATGGAAGTATCGATGATCTTGCCGTCCCTGAGGGCGGAGATGGACGAACCGTTGCCGAGGTGGCAGGTGATGATCTTGGTGCCTTCTGCCTTGCCGCCGAGATATTCAACTACCTTGCCGGAGACGTATCTGTGGCTTGTACCGTGGAAGCCGTAGCGGCGGATCTTATATTTTTCGCAGACGTCATAGGGAAGGGCGTACATATATGCCTTTTCGGGCATTGTACGGTGGAAAGCGGTGTCGATCACCAGCACCTGAGGGATGTTTTTCATAGCTGCCATGCAGCCGCGTATGCCTGCGAGGTGAGCGAGAGTGTGAAGCGGAGCGAGGTCGACGCACTTTTCAAGGTCGGCGATAACTTCGTCGGTGACGAGTACGGATTCGGTGAGCCAAGGACCGCCGTGGACGATGCGGTGACCGACGGCGAAGATTTCGTCAATGCTCTTGAGACTGCCGTATTTTTCAGAAGTGAGCAGGTCGAGCATGATGCTTGTGGCGACATTGTGGTCGGGCACAGCGGGGTTTTCGTCATAGATCTTAGTGCCGATAGGGCGTTCGTGCTTGACGTGACCGCTTTCGCCGATCTGTTCAACAAGACCCTTTGCAACGGCCTCGTTGGTTTCCATATCATAAAGCTGATATTTGAGGGAGGAGCTTCCCGCGTTAACTACCAAAACGTACATAAATAATTCTCCTTGTATACTTGACATTTTAAAGCTTTTAAATTATACTACTAATTACAAGGAATTGCAAGGGGAAATTTTACATGGCTGAAAAAAAAGAAGCGGTATTTGTCATCTGCGAATACAATCCCCTTCATTTCGGGCATGAATATCAGCTCAGGCTTCTTAAAGAGCGTTATAATACGGTGATATGCGTCATGTCCGGCGACGCCGTACAGCGCGGCGAGGCGGCGGTCTACCCCAAACATGCCCGCGCAGAGGCGGCGGTACGCTGCGGCGCGGACGCGGTGTTTGAACTGCCGTTCCCTTATTCGTGCATGGCGGCGCCCGATTTTGCTTTTGCGGGCGTATATGCCGCGTCATCGCTCGGATGTGCAGATCTTGCCTTCGGCGCAGAAGCGGACGGCGATTTTATACGTGCCGCGGCTGAGGTCATTTCCGACCGCGATGCAATTGCAGAAGTTCGCGCCCGAAACAAAAATATACCGTACCCGAAGGCTGTCTGCCGCGTGATCGCGCAGAAGCTTGGCGAAAAGGCGGCCGAAAACGCCGTACTGCCGAACAACATACTCGGAATGGAATACATCCGCGCTTCGAAGGAACTTTCTTCGGACATGAATTTCGAAATAATCAAGCGTAATCCAGATTATAAAAGCTCTTCCGAAATAAGAGGATCGGGAGATATGCTTTCACACATACCGCCTGCCGCCGCCGCTGTTTTTGAAAAATACCGCCGCCGCGACATGAAAAATCTGTCATCTGCACTGCTTGCTTCCTGCCGTATGCTTTCGCCGGAAAGCGATGTTTACGGTCTGACGTGCGGCGATGTAATGCGGCTTAAAAGCGCGGCGCTTGACTGCGGCGATTTTTACGGCGCGGTCGAAGCGGCGGTCTCGCCGACTATGACCCGTGCGAGGGCAAGGCGCGGAATGCTTTGCGCACTGCTCGGAATAACCAGGGCGGACAGCGCTTTGCGCCCGAAATATATACGTCTGCTTGCGCTTAACGACGCCGGCGCGGAATATATTTCAAAACATAAAAAGAGCTTTTCACTGCCGATCGTTTCAAAGCCTTCTCATATAAGAGCTCTCGGCGCGGAGGCAGTCAGTCAGTACCAACGCGCTCTGACTGCCGAATCGGTGCTTGCGCTTGCCGAAGAGGACTGCGGCGCGTTCGATCCAATACACAGAAAAAGCATTATGACGAATTTAACGTAACATATTACTACAAATAAAAGGAAGAATTTTATGATAAACATAGCGATACTCGGCTTCGGAGTTGTCGGAAGCGGCGTTTATGAGGTAACTAAAGAAAACGGCCTGCCGATAAATGTGAAGCATATTCTTGATAAAAGAACATTCCCCGATCATGAGCTCGGAGGCGTTGTCACGACCGATTTCGACTCGATCATAAACGACGCTGAGGTGAGCGTAGTTGTTGAGACCATGGGAGGCGCAAGCCCCGCCTATGAGTTTTCGCTTGCGGCTCTCCGCGCAGGCAAATCAGTCGTTACCAGCAATAAGATGGTCGTCGAAAAATACGGCGAACTGCTTCGCGCAGAGGCTGAAAAAAACGGTGTTTCGTATCTTTACGAAGCGTCTGCCGGCGGCGGCATCCCGGTGATACATCCCATACGCCGCTGTCTGAGGGCAAACAGAATAACCCGCGTTTCGGGCATTTTAAACGGCACGACGAACTATATTCTGAAACGTATGACCGACGGCGTCAACTTTGCCGACGCTCTGAAAGAGGCGCAGGCGAAGGGCTATGCCGAGGCAGACCCCACTGCGGATATATGCGGGTACGATACCGCGCGTAAGATCGCCATTCTTGCCACCGAAGCATTCGGAAAGCTGTTCAAATACGAAGACTGCGCAGAGATAACCGGTATCGATCAGATCACGGTGGAGCAAATGTCCGCCGCGGCTTCGCTCGGATATTCAATAAAGCTTCTCGGCGTTGCCGAAAACACAAAAGACGGATATTCGCTTTTTGTCGCCCCCTGCCTTGTGAAAAACGATACGTTGCTCGCCGCAACAAGCGGCGTGTTCAACGCGGTGTCGGTCGTCGGCAATATGGTCGGCGAAGCCGTGTTTTACGGTCAGGGCGCGGGCAGTCTTGCAACTGCCAGCGCAGTAGTGAGCGATATTCTGGAAACAGTTGACACTCCGGCGCTTGTCAGGCACGAGGATCGCGTTTCAAAGACAGACCTCGCGCCGATCCCGCTTGAAAAGCAGGAACTTTGCGGCAGGGAATTTTATGTATTGAACTGAGCAGCCGTACCATGAATGAAAAGATAAAGAATAATTTTTTTCTTTGGATAACACCCATAATATGGGGCGTTGCCTTTGTAACGCAGGAGCTCAGCGGCGATTATCTCGGCGCATTCACCTTCAACGCGATACGCTTTGCGCTCGGTGCGCTGACGCTTATACCAATAATCTGCATTTTTGAAAAAGGCGATTGGGTCAGACCGCGCCGCAAGACCACCTATCTCGGCGGTCTGGTCGGCGGAACGTTGCTTTTTGCCGCTTCGTCTCTTCAGCAGATCGCTATCAACGTAACAAAAAGCGCCGGAAAAGCGGGCTTTCTCACCGCGCTTTATACTGTTTTGGTGCCCGTGCTCGGCGTGTTTCTCGGCAAAAAGAATTCTGCCCTCACCTGGATAGGCGTGGCGTGCTCCACCGTCGGCATGTACCTTTTAAGCTTTGAGGGTAACGAGCCGTTCGGCGCGGGCGACATTATGCTTATTGCCTGCGCGCTTATGTTCGCCGTTCAGATCATGGTCATCGACCGCCTGAACGACCGTATCGCTCCGCTCCGCTTTTCGATGACACAGCTGGCGACGACGGCGGTTTTGTCGGCGATATGCGCACTGTTTTCCGAATCGTGCACCTTCAGCGATATAAAATCCGCCGGAATCGCCATACTATACTGCGGTATCATGTCGAGCGGCGTTGGCTATACCACGCAGATCCTCGGTCAGCGCGGCGCGAACGAGACGTATGCCGCGATCGTACTTTCCACAGAATCGGTTTTTGCCGCGATAAGCGGTGCGCTGATCCTGCATGAGACCATGAATATCAAAGCATATATAGGCTGTGCGCTGATCTTCATCGGCATAGTTTTTGCACAGCTCAAGGGTAAGAAAAATGATAAAAAAGTATCTTGAAGATCTTTCGCTTTCAAAAAATCGGCTTAAACAGCGCGCGTATTATATCCCCGAAGGCGCAAAGACCGACCTTAACGGCAGCTGGCGTTTCAAATACTGCCCCGACGGCGACCCCGAAAGCGCTGTAAAATGGGGTAAGATCGACGTTCCGTCATGCTGGCAGACGGCGGGGGTCTGCGAGGCGAACTACACTAACGTAAACTATCCTTATCCATACGACCCGCCCTATGTGCCGGACGAAAACCCCTGCGGCGTTTATGAGAGGGAAATAGAAATGAATGCCGTCGGCAAGACGTATCTGGTCATGGAGGGCGTTTCGTCGTGCGCTTTTGTATATATAAACGGCGTTATGGCCGGCTATACTCAGGGCAGCCACCTGCAAGCGGAGTTTGATCTTACGCCGTATGCTTCCGGCAAAGCAGTGCTTCGCATCGTAGTGTATAAATGGTGCTGCGGCAGTTATCTTGAAGATCAGGATTTTTTCCGTATGAACGGAATATTCCGCGATATCTATCTTCTTTCCCGTCCCGAAGACCATATCGGCGACGTTGAGATCGTTACCGAAGGAAGCGATATCGCCGTCAATACAAATAAGACCGTCAGGGCGACGCTGAAAAGCCCCGACGGCAAGAAGCTGTTTTGCGGTACGATAGACAAAAACGGCAGGATCAAAGTCGATTCTCCGCTGTTGTGGAACGCAGAAGAGCCCAATCTCTATCAGCTGAAGCTTGAATATAACGGCGAAAAGCTGTCTTTCGACGTGGGATTCCGTACAGTTGAGATCTCTTCCGAAAGGGAGCTTCTCGTCAACGGCAGACCCGTCAAGCTTAAGGGTGTGAATCACCATGATACCCACCGCGAAAACGGTTGGTGCATGACCGAAAAGGATCTGATAACCGACCTTAAGCTCATGAAAGAGCTCAATATCAACACTATCAGGACGTCGCATTATCCGCCCTCGCCGGTTTTTCTGAACCTTTGCGACCGTATGGGCTTTTATGTGATACTTGAGACCGACCTTGAAACGCACGGCGTGCTCAGACGCTATGCGAATGTAAATTATTCCTACGACGTCGAAAGCGGCGAGTGGCCTACCACGATGCCCGAATGGAAAGAATCGTTTGTCGAGCGCATGGAACGCGCCTTTGAACGCGATAAAAACCATGCGTCGGTGATAATGTGGTCGACAGGCAACGAGAGCGGTCACGGCGAAAACCATCAGGCGATGATACGCTGGCTTCGCGCTCGCCGTCCGTCTGCGCTCATACACTGCGAGGACGCGTCGCGCCTCGGATATGACGGTGCGGACGTTTCTTCAAGCATGTATACCTCTCCGTACGCAATGAAGCGCCTTGCCGAAAGCGACGAAAAGAAACAGCCGCTGTTCCTTTGCGAATATGCACACGCCATGGGCAACGGTCCGGGCGACCTTTGGGAGTATTGGGAGGTGCTCGGCGAGTATAAAAACTGTATCGGCGGCTGTATCTGGGAATGGGCCGACCATACGGTTCTGAAAAACGGCGTGCAGTGTTACGGCGGCGACTTCGAGGGCGAACTTACACACGACGGCAACTTCTGTTGCGACGGTCTGGTCTTTGCCGACAGAAGCCTGAAATCCGGCAGTCTGGAAGCCAAGGCGACCTACGCGCCCTTCAGACTGCGCTTTGAAAACGGCGTTCTTTATATAAAAAACTGTTACGACTTCACGACCTTTGAGGGTCATGAAATAGAGATTTCCGTCGAAGCGGACGGAGCATGTCTGTTTGAGACCGTTGCCGGCGACGCCGTCACTGCGCCCGGCGAAGAGCTTTCGGTGCTTCTTCCCGAACTGCCGGCGGAGTGCCGCTTCGGGCTTTATGCCAATGTCGCGCTTAAGACGGGAAATCACAGCACATTGCTTCAATTGCAGCTGCCGTGCGGACGTACAAAGTCAGAAAACAATGCAAAGCCGCGCAGTGTTTCTGAGGATAAGACCGGATATGCGGTCATGTACGGCGAAAACGGCTTTCACGTTTCAAAAAATACGGGCTGTATAGATGCAATTGTCAAAAACGGCAAAAATATCCTCAAAGCGCCGCTTGCGCTTTCGGTACTGCGCGCTCCTACCGATAACGAGCGCAACATGGCGCAGTATTGGTATTGCTACGACACCTGGCAGGGCGAAAACTTTGACAGACTGTTCAACAAAGTGTATGCGCTCAGCGTCGGCGAGTCGGATATTACGGTGACAGGTTCGCTGGCGGGCGTGTCGCACGTGCCGTTTTTCAGATATGTTCAAAAGATTTCGTTTACCGACGACGGCTGTGCTCATATAGAGCTGAGCGGCAAGATACGCGAAAATTGCGTGTGGCTGCCGCGGCTTGGGTATGAAACGCTTTTAAGCGGTAACAGGGCGTTTGAGTACTACGGAGCAGGTCCGGGCGAAAGCTACTGCGACATGCGCCATGCGTCGCCGGTCGGCGTTTACCGCTCGACGGCGTCGAAGGAATATGTACCCTACGTCATGCCGCAGGAACACGGCAACCATACCCTCACCTCGTGGGTCGATATGGACGGCGAATTTACCGTGTCGGCAGACAGGACCTTCGACCTGAACGTCTCGCGCTATTCCGCCTCCCAGCTTATGAAAGCGAAACATACCGACGAGATAGGCAAGAGCGCGGGTACGCATCTGAGGATCGATTATAAAGATTCGGGAATCGGCTCGGCGTCATGCGGATATCCGCTCGATCCCAAGTGGCGGCTTTGCGAAAAAGATATCTCTTTTGCATTTGATATCAAATTGATATAAAAAAAGCGAAGCCTTTCACATGCCGAAGGGCTTCGTTTTTCAAAGATCTTTTCACGATCTTTTCGCTCGTGTTGACAAGATGAAAAGATTGTGATCAGATAACAGAACAGACACTCGAATCACATGGAGGTCTGTATGGATCTGATCAAAAGCCATATCGTCGATAAAAAAAGAATGATTCGGCGGCTTATCTCCTGCGGAAAGCTGAAAAGCGTCGGCATAACAAGAAATGCGAAGTACTTGCTCGCAAAGTGACAGATTAAAATGTAAAAAGAAAAAAGCGGCTGAAAGCTTTTCGACATCATGGTAACGGAAAGCGTCGGCCGCTTAATATTTTTTTGTCTAAAAAATTCAGCGCCCTCGCCGTGACATTCAGTGAATGTCACTCGACACCGTGTTATAATGTATAATTTCATTGTTTAGCAGCACAAGGTGTCAAGACGAGGAAATTCTATGTTCATTAACAAAACAGCTAACGGATTGAATAATCTATGCGGCAGAAATATTGCGAGGTTTCGTACTGATCTGAAGATATCGCAAAGGGCGCTTGCGGGAAGGATGCAGCTTTTGGGGATAGATATAGATAAAAACGCGATACAGCGCATCGAGTGCGGCAAACGTTTTGTTACGGATATTGAACTTATCGCTTTTGTCAAGGTGTTTGACACCACCTTTGAAGAGCTGCTCAAAGGCGACGGCGAGGCAACCAAATAGCATCGATAGGGTGTTTGCGGCGTATGGGGCGCGGCGGATGCTTTTATTTTATATCAAAAATCAAAATAAAAAAGCGCGCCAACGAAGTGAGCGCGCCGAAAAACGCAAACCCATTGGTGTCGCCAAACAAACCAAACAGAATGAGGAGATAAGGTATCAGTAGCCTATTTCCTTGTATCAAGAATTATTCAAAATAGATATTCCTATGATGCGCATTCGGAATTTGCGTTTTTTCCAAATTCATTTTGCGCATATTCAAATTAAATATCTGTTTTGAACTACTGGGAAATTTTGCAATCTTGACCTAATGAGGAATTCCGCGACCTAATATTAATGTGAATCTTTGTAAAAAAGAAAAAAATACCCCTATCTCTGTTACATTAAGTTTGTTTGGCAAAGCCATTATATCATGTCTGTTCCGTAAATGCAATAGCTTTTTTAAAAAATTCAGCGCGGCAGGCGGGAAATTAAAGAAAAAATCCCGACTGCAACTGCAATCGAGATTTTTGGTCTGAGTGACTGGATTTGAACCAGCGGCCTCTACCACCCCAAGGTAGCGCGCTTCCATCTGCGCCACACCCAGATCTGTTTAACAGAGAAGGCCAAGAGCGATTAAACATAAACATAACAGACACTTGACAATCCCTAAGGGCAGGTTGTATTATATCACAAACGAGGTTATATGTCAATATCAAACTTTTACTTTTTTGGAGACGCTTTATTGTGCAATAATCCCAAAGAAGACGGCTCTGCCGCCTCAGAACGCAAAAGCACAAGCAAACTGTCGACCACAGAAACCATATCAAACGAAACAAGCTTCCCGATTCCCGAAAATTCCACGCTGGTTGAGCTTATAGGACGCCACGACTATTACGTCGAAAAACTGCTCGTTTCAAAAGAAAACAGCGAAGAGGTTGTAAAAATATACGTCGACGAAGTTCCGGTGGAGATCGAGTTTCTCAGGAACGGCAACGACTATACCGTATCGTCTCCTCACGCGACCAATCTGAACGGCGCGCGCATGAGCGAGCTGGTGGCAATGACCGCACCGGCGGGTATGTTTGCATTGCCCGACAATATGCGGCTGGTTGCCGTCTCATATGCGAACCTGCTGCGCGGAACTAAGGTCGGCGCGGCAGAGCTTGGCGACGCAGCCATGTTTATGACATATCTGTCACAGCTTGCCGACGCGATACGCGGCGTGTCGGACACTAACCCCACGATCATCACAATGGGCGGCGTGCCCATCGTAAAGTATTCGGAAAAAGATTTTGCACGTATAATCATGCTGTCGGTCTTGCTGAGCAGTATGATGTCCGGCGGCAAAGTGCATGGAACGCGCTGTAAGGCCGGGCGTAACATTGCTTGCTTTGAGGCGGTGTTTGAACCGGATATACCTTCCGAGCTCATGACGCTCCTCTCCTGCGGACAGTTTGACGAATATCCCTTCAACGGCGAATACGGCGGCATCTTCATGACCGCGTGCTATCTCAGGCATCTATCGCGCGAGTACGGCTATTCTTTTACAGTGGAGCAAAATGACGACGCCGCAGTGCTCACAATGGCGTTCCCGCTCGTCAAGACTGTCGAGCCTGCGGTAACGCTCATGGAGATCCGCGACAAAGCGTGGATAGAAAAATTTGCAAAAGTTATTTTGGGCTGAAACAGGCAGATTGCTTGCCATGTGCGAAATAGAACTACGTGCAGACTTCGCGCAATCTGTCTGTGAAACACGGGCTACGCCCGATTTCTCAACGCGAAGACAAACTACGTTTTTCTCCGCGAACCACTTTTCCTTTTCTCGCGCTTATCGCCGCTCCACAAAAGCTGCGCTTTTGAACGCTCC
>CAZVSW010000019.1:0-18788 GCA_964630005.1 uncultured Ruminococcus sp.
GACCTTTTTCATGTTTGCCAGAATCTCTTCGCTTATTTGGGTCGGGGTCTCGTTTTCGAAATATATTTTAACGTCGTTCATCACACTGTCTCCTGAAGGTTCTTTTTTGGGGCTTTTGCGGCGAGTGACCCTTCTTTTCATAGGCGAGAATGATCTTCTGAACGAGCGGATGACGTACGACATCCTTGTGACTGAAACGGAATATCGCGATTCCGTCTATGTCGTTCAATATGTCGATAGCTTCGACAAGACCGCTTTTCTTGACGAACGGAAGGTCGACCTGAGTAACGTCGCCGGTTACGATCGCTTTTGAGTTGTTGCCAAGCCTGGTGAGAAACATTTTCATCTGTTCGGGCGTTGTGTTCTGTGCTTCGTCGAGAATGATGAAGGCGTCGTCGAGGGTACGACCGCGCATATAT
Source organism: uncultured Ruminococcus sp. (assembly GCA_964630005.1). GTDB lineage: Bacteria > Bacillota > Clostridia > Oscillospirales > CAG-382 > UBA1206. The sequence goes on from CAZVSW010000019.1 coordinate 420, forward strand.
GCCAGTGGAGCGATCTCTATGGTGTTCTTTTCCATGTGTTTGTTAAAGGATTCTCCGCCGAGCATCTCGTTCAGCGCGTCGTAAAGAGGGCGCAGATAGGGGTCTATCTTCTGCTGAAGATCGCCGGGAAGAAAGCCGAGCTTTTCGCCGGCTTCTACTGCCGGGCGGGTCAGAATGATGCGCGATATCTGCTTTTGCTTAAGGGCGGTAACGGCCAGAGCTACTGCGAGAAACGTTTTTCCTGTACCCGCAGGACCTACGCCGAAGGTTACGGTGTTTTTCTTTATCGCGTCGACATATTTCTGCTGACCGACTGTTTTTGGCTTTATGGGCTTGCCCTTGCTGTTCAGGCAGATGCAGTCGTTTAGGATTTCGGAAAGATTGTCGGTGCTTTCTTCGCGTATCATCGTAATAACGTAATTGATCGTGTTGACGTCTATCGCTTCCTCATACTTGCTTATCTGTTCGAGCTGACGGATTGCTTTTTCGGCATTTTTTGCGGCGGCGGCTTCACCGACGATGCGTATCTCGCCGTCAAGGCTGTTTATTCTTACGCCGAATTCGTTTTCAAGTATCTCGATGTTGCCGTCAAGAGCTCCGAAAAGCTTGAGAACAAAATCTATATTAAGGTTTTTTATAAGAATTTCGTTGGAGTTTTCCATGAATCGGTTACCTCATGTTTGAAATCTGTGTTGTGTATCGTCTGTATGCTGCAAAAAACGCTTTCGTAGATTATATAATCCCGTCGCGAAGCGACACCTCTAACATGGGAAAATGCGCGAAGCGTAAGCGGAGCGTGTTATCCGCCGTCATTATAATCCTATTATACCATATAAAACAGATTTTGTACATAGCATTTTTTGATCTTTATGCTCCGATGCGGTGTTTTTTTCTGTTGACACAATAAGGTTTTTGTGCTATAATACCAAAAACAAGCAATCATAGTTGTGTAATGGTAGTCATGAATTGAAATTTCTGAATTGTTACATCAACACTTTTACTGGAGGTAAATCAATGAAAAAAACGCTGAGTCTGATCGTTTGTCTTTTGATGCTCCTGTCGGTTTTCGCGGCATGCAACAATGAGACTGACAATAACGATTCTTCTGCGCCCGATGCGTCTGATTCTTCTGAAGTTTCTGACGGAAATTTCGGCGGCGATACGGACGTCGACAAGCTTCTTTCCATCTCGCTCCCTTCGAATAGAAGCTATATTGATGTAGCAGAAGGTGCAAGCTATACATTCTCCCGCGAGCCGCACGAAAAGTATCCGGACGGCGGCAATTTCCTTACCGATCCCAACTCGTCTGATCCGTTGAAGCCCGAGGAATGGGTCGGCTTTATCGGCAAGGACGATATCGTTATCACCCTTGATCTCGGAAAAACAGTTGACGGAATATGCGGCTTCTCGATCGATGTTCTCGTTGATTCCGCAAAGGGACGCAGCACTCCCCGCCTTGCTGAGCTTTATGCTTCTACTGACGGCGAAAACTATGTCAAGGCTGCGTCGGGCGCATTATATGCTGTTGCCTCCGGCAGTTCAAAGGTCAGCACACTTGAAGCTTATACCGAAAAGGGCTTCAGCGCAAGATATGTCAAGCTCCGCCTCAGCGATATGGTCGTTAACTGGGCTTTTCTGAATTCCTTCCGCGTATATACATGCGTTGAAAAACAGGAGGAGCAGGTTACGATAGTTACCGGCGATACATATTACAACAACTACCAGATGCCCAAGGTGGATTCAGAGCTCTATTGGGACAGCTCTGATGCGGATTATTCCAAAACGATAAATCTTATAAAGGGCTTGCCGCAGATCATCCACGCTAATTACGATCTTGACGAAAGTCTCAGAACAGAGTATTACAATACTCCTGCAAACACAAAGGTTCTTACCGATGGCAGATACGGCAGCAGTGATTACAAAGATTCTGCGTATGCCCATTTCACCGGCGGCGAGGGCAGAGATTTCATATACGATATCGGAAAGCTTTCTACCGTAAAGACAGTAAAGGTCAGTACGATGGATTATATTTACGGTATCGGAACGCCCGAATTGGTTTATGTCAGCCTCTCCGAAGACGGCGAGGATTGGCAGCGCGTCATATTCGGCAGATCGTCTGATTTTGTGTCTGTTACATCTACCCGTACCGAAATAACACTTGACTTGCAGTCGGGCTATAAGGCGCGTTTTGTTAAGGTGTCTATCAAGAATTCTACCCACTGCTGGATGGATGAGATCACCGTCCTCGGCACGAAAGAGATAGCCTCCGATGCAAAGAAGCTGGAAGGCGACGTTGCAAGCATTCCCGATCCCGTTATTATTAATGAATATCCTTCGCTTGATGTCCTCGGCGGATCTGAGAATATCTATCTCGCTTATAACTATAAAACGGAAAATCCGGATGCGGGTCTCAGAAACAAGGAACAGTATATGCCCCTTGTCGGATATTACGATACCGATAACAAGCTCAAGGATTTCTTCTTCGATTCATTCCTTTATCTGCCTTGTTCAACCACCACGCCCTCGGGCAACGTCCTTTGGGAAAACGAAGAAAAACCGTCGATAATGACCGACTGGCTCGATTACTACGACGATCTGTTCAAAGACGGCTACAACATAAAAGCCCTGAATGAGGCTGTCGGCGAAGTTAAAGCTGAGCTCGGTCAGCCAGATTATCAGGCATATGTCTATTTCTCGATTTTCAGTATGCCGAAAACAGCATATGCCTTCGGCGATGTTGACGGCGACGGAATTAAGGAAAAAGGCAATTCGCTTGAAGACCGTAAGAAGGTCGCCAAATGGTGGATCGATCTCAACGTCGATACGTTTAATAAGGGTAACTTCAACAACCTCAAGCTCAACGGCTTCTACTGGTACGATGAAAGCATCGGTCTTGGAAGCACCGAACAGCGTGAATACGTTAGATATGTTGTCGACTATTTGCATGAACTCGGATATTATGTGATTTGGATTCCTTATCATATGGCGGGCGGCTATAGCTCCTGGAAAGAAGTCGGATTCGACTGCGCCAACATGCAGCCCAACTATGTTTTCTCTGATGGAATTCCCGAAAGCCGACTTTATGTTAATGCTGAGCTTGCAAAGAAATACGGCATGGGCGTTGAAATCGAAGCTGACGGCAGAGTTGTCAGCGGCGGATCGGATCGCTTTGACCGCTATCTCGCCTATCTCAGAACGGGCGTTGAGACCGGATATATGAATACGATCAAGATGTATTATTTCGACGCAGTTCCCGGAGTTGTCCTCAGCGCATATAATACCAAAGATCCTAAGTATCATCAGGTATATGATCTTACATATCTGTATGCGAAGAGAAAGCTTACGCTTGACGGCGACTTTACGATAAGTGAAGAACCTATTCAGGTTGAGGTAAACACCAGAGCTGACGGCGATCTGAAGTTCGAATCGCTCTTCTGCCATCTTGCTCTGAAATACAGCCCGCGTCACGGCACGTTCTCGCTTACAGCAGACGGTAAATTCAGATATAAGCCCGACCCCGACTATGTCGGTGAGGATTATGTCGTTATCAGCGTTAAATGCGGTCTGACCGAACAGGAATACACTGTCAGATTCAACATTACAGCCGCTGAATGATCGATTTGATCGTTAAGTAAAAAAATATGCTGCCGCAGATGAAGATTTGCGGCAGCATTTTATATGGTGATAATATGAGTGAAAAATTAGAGATTTTAGGGAAAATGATCTCCGAATCAAATAAAACAGTCTTTTTCGGCGGCGCGGGAGTTTCGACGGAAAGCGGAATCCCGGATTTTAGAGGTGCAGACGGAATTTACAGCAAGGAGGCGGTAATACCGCCCGAAACCATTCTGAGCCATCGCTTTTTTAAAAGCCATACCGATCAATTTTTTGAGTTTTATAAAAACAACATGATCTTTCCCGATGCAAAGCCGAATCAGGCTCATTTGGCCTTGGCTGAACTTGAACGGCAGGGAAGGCTGAGCACTGTTATAACTCAAAACATTGACGGGCTTCATCAGGCTGCGGGGAGCAAAAACGTGCTTGAGCTTCATGGGTCGGTTCACAGAAACCATTGCATGAAGTGTGGAAAGTTTTTTGATCTTCGTTATATTATGAGCTCGGACGGAGTTCCGAAATGCGATGTGTGCGGAGGAACGGTAAAGCCCGATGTCGTTTTATATGAAGAACCGCTTGACGAGCGCGTTTGCGGTAAAGCTATTGAAGCCATTGCCGACGCCGATATGCTCGTAGTTGGCGGCACGTCGCTTTCTGTGTATCCGGCAGCCGGATTTATAAGGTATTATCGCGGCGATAAGCTTGTTATCATCAATTCGTCCTGTACGCCGTATGACTCTGCGGCTGATCTGATCATAACCGAAAAAATCGCTAAAGTGTTCGGAATATTTTGCTGAACCAGTCTGGATTAATGATGAGCTGGCAAATAAGCGCTATCCCCAGGATCAGAGCCACTAACAAGAGGATTTTAGGAAACAGCATCTTGAAGTCGCGCGCTTTTTTTCGCTCCTGCTCGGCGACATGATTCATGACCTTTTCGTATTCCTTGGCTTTTCGTTGAAGCTCTTCTTCGGTTTCAAACTTCCTGCTTTGATCGTACTTCGATTTGTCGTTGCGGTAGTAGTCGTTAGCGGCTTTCAGCTCAACTACCTTATCGGAAAGCGTCTTTTCATCAAACGCATTTTTTTGCCAATCGCGGTCGCGCCGGCAACGTTCGCATTTTTCACTGGTCGCAAGGTTTTTATGACCGCAGCAGCACAGCCACGCGTTCATTCCGAACTGAGGTATGACCGCTGTGGGATACACCTCTTCGGATTCTGCATAAATGTTGAGCCTTGAAAATGCGTACAGCGCTTCATCGCCGAGCCTGTTCATGGGAGTTGAATGGTTCTTTACAATCAGCTTTGGCGAAACGGACGTGCCGTCTTCAAATGTTACTTTTGATATTTCGAGCTCGATTTTTCTGAAATAGCTGTCGGGTATTCTGATGTACGCCGAACGTCCGAATGATTCTCCGACCGCAATCGTATCGGGATATACGGTATGTCCGAAAAAACTTTTTTTGGGCATAGGCGTGCCCTTTCTGATGCCGAAGGTCATGCCGCTGTACGAATACGTAAAGCTGCGTTTTTCATAGGGAACGTTGGCGCTTTGGTAAAAGAACAATCGTATATCAAGGCTTTTTATGGCTTTGTCCGAGCTGTTCTGAAATGAAAATGAGGCGAAAAGCTCATGCGTATCGGAGTCGGAAATTATATATCCTTCATTGACCTGGACCGGACAGTCGGGGATGATGCCCGAGACATCGAAATATTCAATGACTCTGAATGAGCGCTGAAGATTTTTCTTAAACGCCTTCCGCTGTTTGCGGGTGCAGACTGCTACGCCGGTCATATGAAATCAAAAATATGCTCCGGCAGGAGAAGACGTCCGCGGCGGGTATATGCGTCTACGAGCTCGAAGGGCGTGTTATCAAAGCTTCTGAGTGAAGATGCTACGGCATATTCGGTGCGTTTGAATCTGACTTCGTATTCAAACGGCTCGCCAAAGGTATAGGGCTTGCAGCTGTCGAGCTTTGAAACGGCTTCTTTTACCCCTTCATAGATACCGCGGTGTACTGTCGTGGGCTGCTTGCTGAGCGCCGATCCCCATGCGAGGGATTTTTTTACTTCGTATGTCGTGATCCACGGAAATGACTCTTTTGCCTGAGCAATACATTTATCGTCCGAGGACGCAAAGATCGCAGGTACTCCCATTCTGCCGGCAACGGCAGCGTCTATCTGCATTTCGCCGACCATCTTGCCGTCTATTTTCTGATACTGGAACGTGCTGGAGGAATATACATGAGCCAATGTTGCATAAGGAGTGTCGTACGAGTGATAGCCGATGAAGACGATGCCGCTGAAGGATGAATCCATTTCGGGAAAACGCTTTTTTGTTCCCGCACCGTTTAAGATGAGCACGCGTTCGTCAAGCCGGCTGTAGTCAAGATTGATTCCGGTCGCGTGGTTGTCCCATACGATAACTTCGTCAGCTCCGCTGTCAAAAAGCGCTGCCGCGGCCGCATTGGCTTCTTCTGTTCCTTCAGAACAGGCAAATTTGTAGCACGGGGATTCGTGAGTGAGTCCCGCGCCATATGTGCCGACCGTGCAGGGAAGTCCTTCAAGGTCAACTGCTATAAAGAATTTCTTTTTCATCGTATACCACCTATAAATTATGATAGAAAGTTTTTCGTGGGCTTTTTGGCAACTGAGTTTGCCTAGGATATAATTTTACCCTTATGATTATACAGATAGCGCAAGAGAAAGTCAATATTAAAAGCGCTACCTATTGAAAAAAATGCAAAAGCGGTGTATAATAGGTGGGAAATCAGAATGCAAAAGCATAATGGCGTCTTTCGCGACAGGATTGCGCCTTTTTGACCCTGCATACCACATTGGGAGTAGTTATATGAATAATGATCTTAAAAGTAAAAAACTGTTTGTGCTTGATATGGACGGCACGATCTACCTTGACGAAACACCGTTAGAGGGAGCGCGCGAGTTTATTTCCATGGCACGTAAGAACGGAAGACGGATTGTGTATTTTACAAATAATGCGTCAAAGAATATCGCTATGTATTATGAAAAGCTTCATCGTCTCGGATTTGAAGCGGATGACGGTGATGTTGTTTCTTCTGCCGATGTAACAATCGACTTTCTGAAAAGAAACCATCCCGGCAAGTCGGTATATCTTGTCGGCACACCGGCGCTTGAAGCGAGCTTCCGCGAAGCTGAAATAGAGCTTACCGACGGTTCTCATGCCGATATAGTTGTCTCGAGCTTCGACACCACTCTTACATATGAAAAACTCGATAACGCCTGCCACCTTATCAGAAACGGCGCGATTTTCTATTCAACACACCCCGATTTCAACTGCCCGGTGAAGAAAGGCTTCATACCCGACAGCGGTGCGATATGCGCACTGATAACTGCGTCAACCGGTGTAAAGCCGCGCTACTTCGGAAAGCCTCATAAGGAAACGGCTGAGTATATTGCCGCCCTTTCGGGACTTTCGTTTGACGATATCGCGGTTGTCGGCGACAGGCTTTATACCGATATTGCGCTCGGCAAGAATTTCGGCATAACTTCTATTCTTGTACTTTCGGGCGAAACCGCAAGGGAGGATGTCAATGAAACCAACGCGCCGGATTATATCTTCAATAAACTCGGCGATGTTGCCGATTATATCCTATAACTTTTTCGCTTGATGGTATAATTTTGTCATCAATGAAACGCGGAAAAATGTAAAATATCCTTGCATTTTGGCGTTTTGTGTGATATAATATTTTCACAAAAAAGATTTGAATGGAGGCAATTATTTATGAAAAGCACAGGTATAGTCAGAAAAATTGACTCTTTCGGACGCATCGTGCTACCTATGGAGCTTCGCAAGCTCATGAATCTTGAACAGGACACTGCTGTTGAGTTGTTTGTTGACGGTGAAAACGTCATCCTTCACAAATATACCCCTGCATGCACGTTCTGCGGAAGTTTCAACGGCGCAAAGTTTTTTGAGGGTAAGCTTATTTGCGAAGATTGCATTAAGCGTATTTCGCAGCTGAACGGCTAACCTCCAAGATGAAAAGCATTGACATCAGAAGACTGCTGATCGTTGTCGGCACGGTCGCCGGCGTACTTATTCTTGCGGTTTTTGTGAAATTTTTTGTAATTGATCCTGCTTCTGAAAATTCCCGTCTGAAAGCTGCTCTTTCGGAAAAAGAAGCCGCTTTGGCTGAAAAAACGGCTTCGCTTGAAGCCGCCCACCTCGAAATGGCGGCTAAAGACAGCGCTTCGTCTGAATTGAACCGGGAAATTCAAAAGCTTAAGCAAAGCGTCGCCATGCTTGAAGCCCGCAATGAAGAGCTTGAGTCTGACACCAAAGCACAGGACGAACTGCGCGAATTGCGTCTCAGATTGGATGAACTTGAGAAGTCTGAAAGCGCTTCAAAGGATCAGATCGCCGAGCTTCAGAAACGAATTGAGAGCATTTCCAAGGCAAAGGCCACTGCGTATACCTATCCGATCGCTTCTTTTACTACCGGTTTTACATATGCCGATGCCGGAAGGGTTGCGAACCTTACGGTAGCTTCGCGCTCAATATCCGGAAGCATTATCATGCCGGGAGAGGTCTTCTCGTTCTTTGACGTTGTCGGGGAATGTACTGTTCCGAAAGGGTATAGGGAAAGCAAGATATTTTTGCAGGGTGAGATTGCCGAGGGAATCGGCGGAGGAATCTGCCAGGTGTCTTCAACCCTTTATAATGCGGCGCTTCTTTCCGGTATGAAGATTACTGAGAGACATGCCCATTCAATGAAAGTCAGCTACGTTCAACCCGGAAGAGATGCAACTGTCAGCTACGGTTATCTCGATCTGAAGTTTTCAAATCCTTATGATCATCCGGTGAAAATAATCGCCGATATGGTTGACGGAAAGCTTACATTCACATTTTATTGCGAACACAAGATGATAAAATCTCCTGATGTCAAAATCGATGTGATTGCTGAAGATGACGGTGGATACACCATGATACGTAAAATCGACGGCAAGGCGGATTATCAAAACAAGTCGTATTATAAGCAATAAGCTTTGAGTTCGCCGAAACCCACCGATCGGTCGGATTCACATTGTGAAAAACCAACTGCCGCAGGCGTCTGTTGCAGTTGGCTTTTTTATTGTATGTATGACGAAAACCGCCTCATGATAAGGCGGTTTTCGGATGTTATATCAGTTAATGCTCTGCTATCATTTCTCGGTTTTCGCGGAACAGCAGGCTTATGCACCACAAGCCGCAAAGACCGACAATGGTAAAGATTATCCTCGAAACGATCTCCCCTTGTCCTCCGAAAAGCCAGCCGACAAAGTCAAAGCTGAACAGACCGATCAGACCCCAGTTGATTGCACCGATGATAACCAGAGCAAGTGCGATTCTATCAAAAACTTGCATGAATGTTTGCTCCTTCCGACATTATTTTATGATGTCGGGCGAAAAATATCCATTGACTTTTATGGTAAAAAAATGTAATATAATGAGCGGAGGTACGACAAATATGAGAATGAGACCTAAAAAGAACAGAGATGTCAGACTTGAAAAAGTATCGTATCTGTTTGCAGTCAAAAATGAAGATAAACTCGATGTCGACGCTACTTTTGAAGACAGATCGGGCGATTTTCTTTTGGAGATAGGATGCGGTAAAGGATCGTTTGCGTGCGGTATGTCAAAAAAACGTCCTGATGCACGGATACTGGCGCTCGAAAAGGTTACGGACGTAATGATGATGGCGATGGAGAAGGCGTCTCGCGAAGAATGCCGCAACATCAGATTCGATAACATCGATGCGATGAACATAGATGAATATCTGCCTGAGCATTGCGTTGACGCTTTGTATTTGAATTTCAGCGATCCGTGGCCAAAAAAGCGCAATGCAAAGCGCCGCCTGACTAGTCCGATCTTTCTTGAAAAATATAAAAAGATCCTGAAACCGGGCGCAAGGATATATTTTAAGACCGATAATATCGGACTGTTCGAATATTCTCTTGAAACGTTCCCGGAATGCGGTTATACGCTCGAAAACGTCATATCCGATCTGCATTCGTCGCCTATGAACGAAGACAATATCGAAACGGAATATGAAAGAAATTTTTCCGCCAAGGGATTTAAGATCAATTATCTTGAAGCTATACCAACGACAACCTCCTGATTTCCTTCTGCTTTCGGAAGGAAAGGGGTTTTAGGGGGAAACCATCAGGGTTTCCCCCTAAATACAATCAAATCATCGAAATATGAGCGAAGCTCATTTTCGCGGACAGATTGCGCGAATTCCGAATGTAATTATATTTAGCACATTGTCAGCAATCTGGATTTAAGATCAATTATCTTGAAGCGTTTTTAAAATAATCCTTGACCACTTCGCGCTCGTCAAACGGATATTTTACGCCCTCGATCTCTTCGTAATCCTGATTGCCCTTGCCGACAATAAGAACAATGTCGTCTTTTTTCGCGAGAGACAGCGCGTGATATATCGCAAGGCGGCGGTCCTTTATGATCATGACCTCGCCGAAGGGAGCTTTGATGCCGGACATTATGTCTGATATGATGTCGTCAAGCTTTTCAAAGCGCGGATTATCCGATGTTACTATTGTTATCTCGCTGTTGCGGCTTATGATATCTCCCATGGCATAGCGGCGAAGCTTTGAACGGTTTCCGCCGCAGCCGAATACCGTGATGATGCGTCCTTTTTTGTAATGATACAGCGTTCTGAGAATCGATTCAATGCTTACCTCGTTATGGGCATAGTCCAGAATGACGGAAAAATCTTTTCCGATATCTACTGATTCATTTCTGCCTCTGATCTTGGTTTTTTGCAGACCGTTTGAAATGTTGTCATAGCTGCATCCGAGCGTAACCGAAACAGCGGCGGCGCACAGGGAATTGAAGACGGATATCTCGCCGAGCAAGGGTATGGAAAGACGGTTTGTTTTTCCGCCGAAGGTGATATCATATTCCGTGATAAGGTTGCCGCCGTGACTGCCGAAATATGGTGATGCTGCTTTAAAATCGGCGGTCTGATTATATCCGAATGTGATTTTTTGGCATTTGCACCCTTTGGAAACAGCTTCATAATGCTCGTCGTCGGAGTTGAATATGCCGATCCGGCACTGTGAAAAAAGCATTTTTTTGCAATTCAGATATTCGTCAAAATCTTTGTGCTCGTTTACGCCGATATGATCGGGCGACAGATTCGTAAAAACGCCTATATCAAATTCTATTCCGTATGTACGGTCAAGCTTGAAGCCTTGTGACGACGCTTCCATGACGACCGTGTCGCAGCCTGCGTCTGCCATATCCTTCATGTATTTGTGAATAAGATAGCTTTCGGGCGTCGAATTTTCTGATTCGATGTTCTTTTCGCCGTATATTATTCCGGTCGTGCCGATGATTCCCACCTTGTGACCGGCGTTTTCGAGTATGCTTCTTATCATGAAGGAAGTGCTGGTCTTTCCCTTTGTGCCGGTCATGGCTATTGTTTTGAGCCGTTTGGACGGATTTCCGAAGTACTCGCTGCTTATCAAAGCTAAAGCGCGCCTCGTGCTTTTGCATACGGCAACGACGGCGTCGGACGGCAGATCAAGCTCGCGCTCGGCAACAAAATGCCTTATTCCGCGGTCGTACATAGCTCCTGCGTGATCGTGGCTGTCGAAAGTAAAGCCTTTGATGCAGATAAATATCGCGTCGGGCGAGGGGTTTTCTGTTCTTGAATCATATATGAGCTCATCTATATTGTCATCGCCTTTTTGAGTATCATATACGGCTTCGGTGTTTTTTAAAAGCTGTTTGAATGTCATTATATCGTTCCTCCGCAAAGAAGTTTGTCGTCGATCTCGCCGTCGAATACTATTTCGCTTTTGCCGGTCATGGTAAGCTCTCCGCTTATCTTGTCGTAGTCGATTACTATTATTCCGCCTTTCTGATGTACGGAAACATGACCGTCGCAAAGTCCGGCAAGGTTTGCGGCGGTAACGCAGGTACAGCAACCGGTAGCGCAGGCGAGCGTTTCGCCGCAGTTTCGCTCCCAGGCGATCATACGTATATTTGAACGGTCAATAACGTCATAAAAATGTATATTTGCCTTTTTCGGGAATATCTCCGAACATTCAAGCGCTCTGCCGTATTTGGCAATGTCGATGGAATATATATCGCCACACAGCACGGCGCAGTGAGGATTCCCAAGCGAAAGGGCAGTGATGTTGAATACCTTGTCTAAAACTTTTTTGTCAAAAGATATGAGCGAGTTGTTTCCGTTTGATATGGTTGCCGGAATCTTGTCGACGTCAAATATCGGCTTGCCGATGTTTGCGCTGATGTTGGTCACTTCGCCGTTTTCGACGTAAAGAAATATTTTTTTGATCCCTCCGAGGGTCTCTACGGTAAATTCCGTCTTGCTCGTAAGCCCTTTGGCATAAACCAGCTTTCCGGTACTTCTGAGTGCGTTTCCGCACATTTCCGCTTCACTGCCGTCGGGGTTGAAAATGCGCATTCTGAAATCGGCGATTTCCGAAGGGCATATCATTACCATTCCGTCACTGCCGACTCCCTTGTGGCGGTCGGAAACAAAACGGGCCGCCAAAGTCGGATTTTTTACATCCTGATCGAATGTAAGTACATATACGTAATCGTTGCAGTACGCCTGCATTTTTGTGAATTTCATAATCGGAGCACCTCTATCGTTCTATTAAATAGTATAACACGAATTTTTTTTTATGCAAGAGCTAATTTTTGAGGTTGACTATTGCGATTTAATGTGATATAATGCTTGATATAATAGAGTAGTGTAGGTTAATTTTATGAACGGCAACTTTTTTGCGCTCATGTTCAGAATGAAATATATTGACCGCTGGGGTCTTATGCGTCTGAACCGTCCCGAAAGTTTGTCGGAACATTCACTCGAATGCTGCATACTTGCTTACGCTCTGTCGTCTATCGGCAATGTGTATTTCGGCAAGAGCTATAACACCGAACGGATCACCCTTAAAGCGGCCTTTCACGACGCCCCCGAGATCGTTACCGGCGACATGCCTACTCCGGTCAAATATTATAACGACATAACAAAAAACGCATATAAAGCCGTTGAGGACGAAACCATTGACCGCTTTCTGACGCTGCTTCCTGATGAAATGAAGCCGCTGTATGCCGATTTGTTCGAATATACTCCGGAAGAAAAACGAATTATAAAAGCTGCCGATAAGCTCTGCGCCTACATAAAGTGCCTTGATGAGCTCGGCTCGGGTAACCGCGAATTCAGGACCGTTCTTGAATCTACGGAAAAAGCTATTCACGATACGGACTGCGAAGAGCTTAAATATTTTATGAAAAACTGTATCGACGCGTTTTCACTTACTCTTGATGAACTGCAAAAATAAAATTTACTTTTTATATCTATAAACAAAAATGAGGTAACCATCATGAAAATTGGTATCATTTCCGATTCACTCCGTCTCGGCTTTGCCGAAAGTATTCAAAAGGCAGCTTCTCTCGGCGCTACCGGCGTTCAGAAGTATCTTACCTTCGGCGAACTTCAGGCTGAAAACCTGACTTCTGAAAAGATCGCAGAAGTTAAAGACATAATGAACTCCAACGGTCTTGTTTTCTCTGCAATCTGCGGAGATTTCGGTCCTGACTTTACACAGCGTGCATCCATCGACCGCTCTAAGCTCATCATCGAAAAAGCAAAAGAGCTCGGATGCAGCATCGTTACGACCCACATCGGTCACCTTACCGATGAAGATACTCCCCGTATGGAGGAATATCGCAAGGGCGTTCATGAGCTTGCTTGCTTCGCAAACAGCCTTGGCTCCTGGTTCGCTGCCGAAACCGGCACTGAGACCGCTGCCGTACTCAAAAAATTCCTTGATTCCGTCAATCAAAAGGGCTTCGGCGTCAACTATGACCCCGCTAACCTTGTAATGTGCGCTGCTGATGATCCGGTCAAAGGCGTTCACCTTCTTAAAGATTATATCGTTCACACCCACGCTAAAGACGGCGTAAGAAACGCTGACGGTTCTTACCTTGAAGTTCCTCTCGGACAGGGCGGCGTTGATTGGGATAACTATCTCGCAGCGCTCCGCGACGTCGGATATAACGGCTATCTTACTATCGAGCGCGAGGTCGGCGACGATCCTGCTGCTGATATCAAGATGGCAGTCGATTTCCTTCACACAAAGCTTGACAAACTCGGTATCGGAGTAAACTGATTATGATTCTGCCTTTCAAAGCTGATTTGAATGGTAAAACTGCTGTTGTAACGGGCGGCGGCGGGGTGCTTTGCGCAACCTTTGCCGAAGCCCTCGCAGCATGCGGCGCCAAGGTCGCTGTACTTGATCTTTCCGAAGCTGCCGCTCAGGCGGTAGCAGAGCGCATAAACGCATCGGGCGGAATTGCAGAAGCGTTTGTCTGCAACGTGCTTGATAAGGAAAGCTTGAACGCGGCCTGCGACGCAGTTCTTGCGTCCTTTGGCAGTGTTGACATTCTGATAAACGGCGCCGGCGGCAATAACCCGAGAGCGACGACGGATAACGAGTATCTTCTTCAGGAGGATCTGATCGACGAAGGCTGTAAAACCTTCTTTGATCTTCAGCCCGAGGGTATCAAGTTCGTCTTTGACCTGAACTGCCTCGGTACGCTTCTTCCGACGCAGGCTTTTGCAAAGAGTATGACGGCGAGCGGAGGGACGATCATCAATGTCTCTTCCATGAACGCTTATCGTCCGCTTACAAAAATACCGGCGTATTCAGCAGCAAAAGCGGCCGTTTCGAATCTGACAATGTGGCTTGCCGTGCATTTCGCAAAGGTCAATATACGTGTCAATGCCATCGCGCCGGGATTTTTCGTTACCAAACAGAACGAAAAAATGCTTTTTGATGAAAAAGGCGAGCCTACTGCCCGTACGGAAAAAATCCTCGCGCACACTCCCATGGAACGCTTCGGAAAGCCCGAAGAGCTTATCGGAACGCTTCTTTATCTGTGTGACAGCAATGCCAGCGGCTTTGTCAACGGTGTAGTTATACCGGTTGACGGGGGTTTCGCTGCTTATTCGGGCGTTTAAGATGGATTACCGGCGTTTTCATCTTCTTGATACAACTCTGCGCGACGGAGAGCAGATGCCCGGAGTGAGCCTTAATGTAAGCGACAAGCTGCGCGTTGCGCTCGCTTTGGAAAAACTCGGCGTCGACGCAATAGAAGCAGGGTTTCCGGCTTCTTCGAAAAGCGATTATAACGCCGTGTGTCAGATAGCTTCTCAGGTCAGAAACTCCACTGTGGTAGCGCTGGCGCGCGCCGACAAAAACGATATTGATATTGCGATCAAGGCACTCGAAAATGCGGAAAACAAGCGTATTCATATTTTCATCGCCACGAGCGATCTCCATTTGGCGGAAAAGCTACGCATCACGCGCGAAAAAGCGCTTGAACTGATCGCGGACTGCGTCGCATACAGCGTTTCCAAGGGAATTCAGGTTGAATTTGCGGCAGAGGACGCTACGCGCAGCGACAGAGAGTTTTTGTTCACTGCGCTGAAAACAGCGGTCGATTGCGGTGCTTCGATCCTGAATATTCCGGATACGGTGGGCTATTCAACCCCGCTGGAATTCGGGGAGCTTATTCGTGATATCAAAAAATGCGTTGTTGCAGATAGGAATGTCGCGATATCCGTACATTGCCATAACGATCTGGGTCTGGCCGTTGCCAACACCTTGTCTGCGCTTAATAACGGTGCTACCTGGGCGGATTGTACCATAAACGGTATCGGAGAGCGGGCGGGCAACGCTTCGCTTGAAGAGATTGTAATGGCGCTCGACACGCGCAAGGACTTTTATAAAACTGTCACCGAAATCAACACTACGCTTTTGGTAAAGACAAGCCATCTTGTTTCGTCGGTTACCGGTGTTTATATTCCTCAAAACAAGGCCATTGTAGGTAAGAACGCCTTTTCGCATCAGTCGGGCATTCATCAGCATGGCGTTTTGACAAACCCCGCTACCTATGAAATAATGACCCCTACGTCAGTGGGATTTCATGAAAGCACTATACTGCTCGGTAAACTTTCCGGACATCATGCGTTCGAGGATAAGCTTGAAGAGCTTGGTATAAAAGTTGATGATGAGGTTTTGAAATCTTCATTCGAGGCTTTCAAAAATCTTTCGTGCAGGAAAAAGACCGTTTCGGATGATGACGTCCGCGCCCTTGTTGAAGAAGCTATAATAGATTCTCATATCACAGACGGCTATGAGCTTGAAAGCTATCAGACTCAGTGCGGAAACAAGATCAGCGCTATGTCTATGGTAACTCTTTCGAGACACGGCGAACTTTTGGTCGAAGCCGCTATAGGGCAAGGACCGATCGACGCTTCATTCAACGCGATCAACAAAATGCTGTCGCGTGATTATAAGCTCGTGTATTATAATATAAAAGCAGTTACCGGCGGCACTGACGCTCTCGGCGAGGTACGCGTAAGAATTTCGGACGGCGACAAAGAGTATATCGGCAAGGGAATTTCCACCGATATCATCGAATCCAGTATAAAAGCCTATATTAATGCAATTAACCGCGCAAACATTAATATGGGTGAATTATAAAATAACTTTAAGAAAGGGTTTTTACGATGAAGAAAATTGCATCGTTGCTGATTGCGCTTCTTATGGCTGCAACAGCATTTACCGCGTGTAACGGAGACGATGGCAACACTTCCAGTGTTGCTGATAATTCAGCAAATGTTTCTCAGTCCGACGTTTCCAGCGGATCGGAAGAGAGCAAAGAAGAAAGCCGCGATCCTTACACAAACGAAAAGGGTATTTATGATACTACTTTTGACAAATCACTTTACAATGGCAGAACCTGCACTGTAATAGTCAGAGGCTCCGCCGGCGGTTCAGGCTCGATTTATGCGTCTGACGACTTTACCACCGACAGTGAGTGGTACGGCGATACTCTTAACCTTGCGGTTCAGAAGAGAAACGAACTCGTTGAGGAAATGTACGGCGTTGAGCTCGAGGTCATCAAGGATCAGAATATCAATAACAGCATTAAGCTCGACATGGACAGCGGTACCGGTCTTTATGATATTATAATGCCTACCCTCAGCACTCTTGCAACTTATGCAAAGCAGGGCAACCTCTACGATCTTACCGAACTCAATAACATCAATCTCGATGCTCCCTGGTACAGCCAGCACGGTAACGAGACATTCTCTATGGGCGATCACTTGTTCTATACTACCGGTGACATTACCATTCTGAATAAGGTATGCGTTTCTTCCGTTCTGTTTAATAGACAGTATGCTGACCAGCTCAAGATGCCCAACTTCTATGACCTCGTAAGAGACCATGAGTGGACATTTGACAAGCTCATAGAGCTTTCAAAGCTTGCTACCGCTGAAACCGATGGTGAAAGCGGCATGACCGGCGCTGATAACTGGGGTATGCTTACCGCATACGGCGATGCAATGACATTCTATCATTGCTTCGGCTATTCCATTTGTGAAAAAGATTCTGAAGACTATCCTGTATATACAATTACAAACGAGGATTCTCTCCTTGCTCTTCAGAACATCATCACTGCTCTGACCGAAAAAGGCACATGGTGCTGCTACGCTCAGGACTTCTCCGGCGATATCTGGGTAACTTCTCTTGAAGCTTTCCAGCAGGGCAGAGTTCTGTTCCGTCCGTCTGCTTTCTCCGCTGCAACCAAGCTCCGTATTTCCGGAACTGATTTCGGTATCCTTCCTCAGCCGCTTAAGGATGAAAATCAGGAAGATTATATCTCCGCAGGCGGTTACGGCGAAACCGCAGGCTTCGGTATCCCGCTTTCCTGCGACGACCCCGAATTCTCCGCTTACATGGCTGAAGTATATTCCTGCGAAGCTAAGAACTACATAACTCCCGCTTATATGGAAGTTAACCTTAAGGGTAAGGACGCCGCTTCGAATGACGACGACCTCGAAATGCTCGAGATCATCTTCAACAACATCAGATACGACGTTGGCGCCGCTTATGGATTTGCTAACATTTCCAATGAGGTCTATAACATGGTACAGAACGCAGATACAAACATCGTATCCAAGTTCGACAGCCTTAGCGGAACTATGGAAGACGCTCTCAACACCGTTGTAGAGGAATTCCAGTCCAGATTCTGATTTAAATATCAATTATGCCGCACATATCGGCGGCGCGAAATGCGCCGCCGATGTGCGGTAAATTTATGCACCGGTATTTATTATTTACAATTATGCCTAAACTTTCAATTCTTGATACGACCCTGAGAGACGGTGCTCAGAGCGCCCAGGTCAATTATTCTATATCTGATAAAATAAAGATCGTGCGTATTCTCTCCGAGCTCGGCATTGAATTCGCAGAGATTGGTTCTCCCGGCATTTCCGATCTCGACGCAGAGGTATTTTCTTCTCTTCGACTCAATCCCGAATTGCTTGGGAATATTAATATAGTCGCTTTTGCTCCGATGGCGCGTACTGATGCCGGTATAAAAATTCTTCAAACAACATCTGACGCGGCTTTTGAATATGTTTCAATGTTTGGCAAGACCGATATAACGCAGGTCACAAATGTCCTTGGAATGACCGGCGACGCAAATGCCCAAATGATAAAGAATTCTATAGGCTTTATGACAGAGCGCTCTCATAAGGTGATTTTTGAAGCCGAACACTTTTTTGACGGCTGGTATCGTGATAAAAAATACGCGATCGACGTGCTGTATACGGCCGAAGCCGCCGGGGCGGATCGGGTCGTTCTTTGTGACACTAATGGC
>CAZVSW010000020.1:0-18264 GCA_964630005.1 uncultured Ruminococcus sp.
GAGTACAATAAATCAAAGAAACCGGGCGCAGCCCGTGTTTCACAGACAGATTGCGTGTAATCCGATTGTAATCGCGTTTAATGATTTGTAAGCAATCTGTATAATATTCTGAGATTGGATGTGATAATTTGTTTTTCCAAAAAAATAATTCGGCTGTGGAATATATCATAGCGGGGCTCGGCAACCCGGGGGCGCAGTATGATGCTACACGCCATAATGCGGGTTTCCGCTTTATAGACTGGCTTTGCGATAAACACGGCGTTAATGCTAACCGCCTTAAACACATGTCGCTTTGCGTGAAGACTACGATAGACGGCCACGGTGTGCTGGTTATGAAGCCGCAGACATATATGAATCATTCGGGCGAAAGCATTGCGGACGCCGCGAGATACTATAAAATAAGCCCCGAAAACATTCTGATAATTTCGGATGATACCAGCTTTGCTCCGGGGAAGATGCGCCTTCGCAAAAACGGAAGCGCAGGCGGTCACAACGGTCTTAAGTCGATAATTGAATTCTTGAAAACCGAGGATTTTCCGCGTCTTAAGATCGGCGTGGGGCAAAAGCCCGCTGATTACGACCTCGGCGACTGGGTGCTCGGAAAAATGACTCCGGAAGAGCTTAAGCTAAACTCGGCAAAGTACGAAAGACTTGAGCAAGCTATAATAACATATATGGACGGCGACTTTGAAAAAGCCGTTCAGACTGCAAATTCAAATCAGTGATCATGAACGAACTTATAGAAATAATGAAGACCGACCCGGATCTTGCCGAGCTCGGTACACATATAAGAAGCGGGCATCTGCCTGCGCTTGTCAACGGGGTATGCGAGAACGCACTACCCCTGTTTTGCCGTGCTGTCACGAAATATGCGGGTGCTAAACCGCTTATCATCGTGCCGGATGAAAAAGCCGCGTATAATCTTGCCAAAAGGCTGGAAGAGCCGGATGATGAGCCGGTTATTGTATTTCCTGCACGCGACCTTATGTTTGAGCGCGTGTCCGCAAGCTCAAAGGAGTTTGAACAGGAACGCCTGAAGGCGATTTCGGCAATACTGAAGGGCGAATATTCCGCCGTTATTGCCGTGCCAGATTCCGTCATGCAGTATACGGTTGCGCCTGACGGGCTTTCCGTGTCAGAATTCAGGCTTGTAAGCGGCGAAAGAGCCGATATCGATAACATCGTCCGCCGCCTGGTTTCGGCAGGATATACAAGGTGTGAAACGGTTGAGGGCGCAGGGCAGTTTTCACGGCGCGGCGGCATTCTGGATGTGTTTTCGCCGTCTGCCGAATACCCCTGCCGCATTGATTTTTTCGGCGACGAGATCGACGGAATGGGCATTTTTGATACCGTAAGCCAGCGCCGTATGGAAAACATACAGTTTTATAATTGTATGCCGGTAAGCGGCGCGGAATGCTGTAATATTTCACTTGAGACAATACGGGACGCGATATTGGAGCTTATAAAAAGCGGAGCGCCCGACGACAAAGCGCTTGCTGAGCTGAAAAAGGATCTGGGCGATGTGGAAGGCGGCAAGCTTCCCGAGGCAAAGGACAGGTACTATTCATTGCTTTGCCCCGGCGGACATACTGTTTTTGATTATATGAGCGACTGCGTGTGTATCGTTACAGACGCAAAACGCACCTTTGAACGCGCCAGAGCCTGGGGATATCAGGTCGGAGAAACGCTCAGAACTCTTACCGAGCGCGGCGTCGTCGCCTATAAGAATGCGGCGGTGACACTGTTTGAAGACGAGCTGTTTGCAAGACTTTCGGGCAAAACGGTCGTTTTCGATTATTTTTATGAAAATAAAAAAGCGATAAGCTATGCTTCGCGTGTCAATATAAATTCAAAGACCGTGTCCGCTTATGCGGGCGACACCGAACAGTTTGCTTCCGACGTTTCGGGTATGATAACCGAAAACGGCATAGTGCTTCTCTACTGCATGAGCGCCCACGCCGCAGACGCCGCTTCCGACGCGGCTTCGGCGCAGGGCATTCGCGTTGTGCGCGACGGCGTTCTCAAAAAGAACTGTGTCAATATACGCGTTGCCGAAAGGGAGGGCGAGGCTGCCGGGTTCGAGCTGCCGGGCTGCCGCCTTACGGTCCTTTGCGACACGGGCAGCATAACGGATTCTGCGGTGAAAAAGCTCAGAAGCGCCAAGCGCCGCTTTAAAAAGAGCGAACGAATTACCTCCTATGCCGATCTGAACGTCGGCGACTATGTGGTCCACGCAAACCACGGTATAGGCGTCTATGCCGGCATGACCGAGCTTACGGTCGAGGGGGCAAAGAAGGATTATCTGAGAATAAACTACGCGGGTAGCGACGTGCTCTATGTTCCTTGCAGTCAGCTCGATATGGTGTCTAAGTATATCGGCGGTACAGATGACGGCAAGGTCAAGGTAACGAAGCTAAGTTCGCAGGATTGGCAGCGCGCAAAATCAAGGGCAAGGGCTGCGGCAAAGGATATCGCAAAGGAGCTTATCGCGCTTTATGCCGCGAGACAGCAAAAGCGCGGTCATGCGTTTGAACGCGACAGCGAATATCAGGATGAATTCGAGGCTATGTTCGAATGGCCCGAAACCGAAGGACAGCTTCAGGCAACAGCCGAGATCAAGAAGGACATGGAGGACGATCACCCCATGGACAGACTGCTTTGCGGTGACGTCGGCTTCGGCAAGACAGAGGTCGCGCTCCGCGCCGCCTTCAAAGCGGTCGACGGAGGTAAGCAGGTCGCCGTGCTCGTGCCCACGACCATACTTGCGATGCAACACTATAACACCATGCTCTCGCGCTTCCGCGGGTTTCCCGTGAAAATAGAGATGCTCTCGCGCTTTTCTAACAAAAAGGAACAGGCTGACGCCAAGGCAGACCTGAAAAGCGGCAAGGCAGATATAATCGTCGGCACGCATAAGCTCCTTCAGAAGGATATCGAGTTTAAAGCGCTTGGGCTTCTGATAATCGATGAAGAACAGCGTTTCGGCGTCACGCATAAAGAAAAGCTGAAAATGCTTGCCGAAAATATAGACAGCCTTACCCTTACGGCCACACCCATTCCGCGCACTCTCAACATGGCTCTTTCGGGCATTCGCGATATGTCGGTGCTTGAGGAGGCTCCGCAGGACCGCGTTCCGGTGCAGACCTATGTTTTGGAGCATGACGATTCTGTTATAAATGAGGCGGTCAGGCGGGAGCTGAGGCGCGGCGGTCAGGTGTTTTATCTCCATAATAATACCGATACCATCTACGCCAGAGCGGAAGAGCTCGGACGCGAATTTCCGCAGGCGACCGTTGCCATTGCTCACGGAAAGATGAGCAGAGACGAGCTTTCGGATGTGTGGCAGGCAATGGTAGAGGGCGAGATCGACATTTTGGTCTGCACGACCATCATAGAAACCGGAATCGATATCCCGAACGCCAACACCCTGATCATTGAGGATGCAGACCGCATGGGACTTTCTCAGCTCCATCAGCTGAGAGGGCGCGTCGGACGTTCTTCGAGGAGGGCGTATGCGTACTTTACCTATCGGGCGGGCGCGATACTCACCGAGATCGCGTCAAAGCGCCTTGAAGCCATACGTGAATTCACCGAGTTTGGCTCGGGCTTTAAAATAGCGATGCGCGACCTGGAGCTCAGAGGCGCGGGAAATCTCCTCGGCGCGGAGCAGTCCGGTCATATGGCTGAAATAGGCTATGATCTTTATATAAAGATACTTGAAGAAGCCGTGAACGAGGAAAAGGGCATCGTTGTCCCGAAAAAAGAAGATTGTCTTGTCGATCTCGTCTGCGACGCCTATATTCCCGATGAATATATACCGTCGGGGCAGGTGCGTATCGATATGTACAGAAAGATCGCGTCTATCTCCACTCCGGAAGACGAGGATGAGGTCATGGATGAGCTTTATGACCGATTCGGTGAACCTCCGGCGTCGGTTACCAATCTGCTGAAGATCTCGCTTATCAGAAATATCGCTGCGGAATGCGGCATTAAGAACGTCAGTCAGAAGGGTGCGATAATTGCTTTTTATCCCGCCGAATTTGACATGAAGCGCTGTGTGGAATTTGCCGCAGCTCCCGAGGTAAAGGGAAGGGCGATGATATCTGCCGGCGGAAAACCGTATTTTGCCGTGAAGACCTCGTTCGGAGAGAATTCCGCTGAGATCGCAGAAGCGGCTGTGAACGTTTACAGATCGCTTGCCGAGGCTAAAAGTTAATCAAAGAACATATAAAAATTCATGGACAAAACTCTTTTGATGTTGTATAATAGCAGTGGGAAATTTTCCCCTATGTGATTTTGAAAGGATTACCAACAAATGAGACTTGCAAAGAAAATTATTTGTGTTCTGCTATCCGTACTGTTGCTGTTGCCTCTTGCGGCGTGCTCGAATGACAATACGACAGTTGCGAAATATAAGGATACGTCTGTCGATTCCGGAATGTTTTCGTATATGCTCTCTTCGCAAAAGGCGTATGTTGAGCAGATGATGTATTACTACTACGGAACGACCGATTTTGACTCCATGTGGTCTTTGGAGATCAGCCGTGACGAAAACGGCAACCCAATTACTTACGGCGACAATGCTTTTGAGGGTATTGTCAACGCGCTCAAAATGTTTGTCATTGTCAAACAGCTGTGTAAGGAATACGGGCTTACCATCACGGATGAGTCCACCATCGACGCTATAGAAGACTATGTGTCTGAGGACGCCGATATTGCAGGCGACATCAACTTCCTTGAAATTGCACTTGCCGAATACGGCGCTACCGTAGCGCATGAGAGGGATTATCTCTATACTACCAGCCTTACGAGCGTTCTTCTCGATTACCTTTACGGCGATAACGGAACGATGAAGATCCCGGATTCCGATATACGCGCTGAATTTGAAAAAGCATATACGAAGATCGATATGAACATGTTCAGCTACACGCAAAGAAATGAATCGGGCTCATATATCGACCGCGTCGACAGCAATATAACCGACGAAGAACTGAAGGAATATTTTGATAACCAGTACGCAAAGGCAGAACATATTCTTTTCTATTTTTATGACACTGCCGATACTACAGGCAATACAAAGATTCCCGATACCGAGATAGCTGCAAAAAGAGCAAAAGCGTCCGAGCTTTTTGAAAAGATCAAAAACGGCGAACTTTCCTATGATGAAGCAAAAGCCGCTAACAACGAAGACAAAGCTCTTCTTACCACCGCGGGCGGCGACGTTATCGGCAAAGGCGAACTTAACGAGAAATTCGTTGATTTCGAAAACGCCATATTTGATATGCAGGTCGGCGACATAAAAATGATCGAGACCGATATCGGCATTCATATCGTTCGCAGAAATGAGCTCAGTGAAAGCGATTACAGCGGTTCAAAGAACAAGATCGCCGCTGCGATTACCAAAAAACGCGTTGCCGCCGAAGCTAATGCCTTCTATGAAAAGCTGAAAAACGGCGAGGTTGCCATGGATTCCGAAACGACTTACGGCTCATATGAAGAACCGTTCGTTTTCACTACCGGAGAGCTTGGTACAGAGCCTGAAGAGATCATCGCGGGGCTTAAACCGGGCGAATGCGTTATTTATGAAGATTCAAGCTGTACGGTTGTCTTCCGCCGTCAGGAGCTTAATGACGACGATTATAAAAAACAGTACAGTACGATCAAAGACACCCTCAGTCAGGACGCATTCTACGAATATATCGAATCGCTGTATCCGCAGGTCGAGCTTAACGAAGAAGAGATCGCAAAATATACCTTCTCTGCGGTAAAGAGCCTGAATATTCAATCTTATATCCAATAAGAGGCGCGGAATGAAACGTATAGCTGCACTGATACTTTGCGCACTGCTGCTTTCCGGCTGTGCGGCGGACGACCTTCCCGAAAACAGCGATGACGCTTCTGCAAATTCGTCTGTCACTTCATCTGTTTCCGGCGAAACGGAAAAGAGCCTTGTCAAGAAAAAGATAACCAAGGAATCCTCCGGCGAAGTAGTTATGACGGTGTCATATGAATACGACTCAGACGGAAACGCTGTTTCCGAGGTGACGTATGACGGAGCAGGCGCTCTTTCCTCTGCCGTAAAATATGAGTATTCCGACGGCAATCTCGTGAAAGAAACGTACTACGACGCTTCCGATGCGGTCACCGAAACTGTTGAATATGTTTACGAAAACGGGCGTATCACAAACGCAAACAAAAGTCAGGGGAACAGCGGCGTATATACCTATAACGATAAGGATCGTCTTGCAAGAATAGATTACGGCGTGAATCAGATCTATTTCACCTACACGACGGACGGAGTCCTGGCGCAGAAGGTACTTGCTGTGGGAAATGATATTTACGCCGTTACCACTTACACATATTACGAAGACGGAACGCTTGCATCCGAGTCTGAGGACTCCTCAAACGGAGTATATACAATTAATTATAAATATCGGGGCGATAAGCTTTTGGATACTGTTGACTTATGCGACAGCACAGGCGCTGTATTGCAGTATATCGAGTATGTTTACTAATTGATTTTTGTGATAAATGCACCTTGACAAATTGCGCGATTTATGACATAATTATGACAGTAAATATTATTCTCTGTGACTGACGGATTATGTGGTATCACAGTGGAGCAGAGAAGGACGCTTTTTGTGTGCGTCTTGTTTGTCGACCGTCTGGGCACACTTATATTTTACGGTATGAGTGTGCCTTTTGGTTTTTTGAATTAAGGCAGTGCCGCACTATTACCTGCGCGTTTTGGTTCGCCGGACGAAAGATCTGGCGGGTATCGTCAGAATTATGCGGTGTTGACTTAAAATCGCAATTGGCTATATAAAAAAGAGGAGATCAATATGCTTAAAAAAGTTGGAATAATCATGGGCAGCGACAGCGACCTTCCGGTTATACGCAAGGCTACTGCCATGCTCGACAGCCTCGCTGTACCATATGAAGTGCATGTGTATTCGGCTCACCGTACACCGGGAGAGGCGGCAGAATTCGCACGCTCTGCCAAAGATAACGGCTTCGGCGTCATCATCGCGGCCGCAGGCATGGCCGCGCATCTTGCCGGCGCTCTCGCGGCGCAGACAACTCTGCCAGTTATAGGCATACCATGCAGCTCAAATAAACTCGACGGCATTGACGCCCTTCTTTCAACGGTACAAATGCCTACCGGCGTTCCGGTAGCGACTGTTGCCATTGACGGAGGCGCTAATGCCGCTTTGCTTTCTGCCCAGATATTGGCTCTTGCCGACGATGGGCTCGCGCAGCGCCTACTTGCAAAAAAGCAGAGCGACGCCGCCAAGGTACTTGAAAAGGACGCCGCTGTTTCGGCTGAATTAAATAAATAAACGTGTAATACGCGGAGGAAAATTAAATGGAAAAGACAACACAGCTTTATGAAGGAAAAGCAAAAAAAGTATATGCAACAAACGACGAGTCGCTTGTTATAGTCAGCTATAAGGATGACGCTACCGCGTTCGACGGGCTCAAAAAGGGCACGATTTCCGGCAAAGGCGCCGTAAACAACCGCATGTCAAATTACCTCATGCAGCTTCTTGAAAAAAACGGTATCAAAACTCATTTTGTTGAAGAACTTAACGACCGCGAAACGGTTGTCAGAAAGGTCTCGATCGTTCCTCTCGAGGTCATAATCCGCAACATTTCCGCCGGCTCATTCGCAAAGCGTTACGGCGTTTCCGAAGGAATCGTGTTTGAAGAACCCACTATTGAATTTTCGTATAAAAATGACGATCTTCACGATCCGCTTATAAACAGCTATCACGCTCTCGCTCTCGGTCTTGCATCCAAGGCGGAGATCGAACAGATCAAGTCTATGGCTTTCAAGATCAACGAGGTGCTCAAAGCGTATTTCATCTCTCTTGGCGTAAAGCTTGTTGACTTCAAGCTTGAATTCGGCCGTCTTGCAGACGGTACTATCGTCCTTGCTGACGAGATATCTCCCGATACCTGCCGTTTCTGGGACGCCGAGACCAACGAAAAGCTTGATAAGGATCGCTTCCGCAGAGATCTTGGCAACGTTGAGGCGGCATATACCGAAATGATGCGCCGCGTACTTGGCGAGTAGGAGCGCATATGGGAGGATTTTTCGGCGCCGCATTGAAGCGGGACGCGATTGCCGACGTGTTTTTCGGCACAGATTACCATTCTCATCTCGGCACACGCAGAGGTGGAATGGCGGCATATAATTCCGAACGGGGGCTTCAGAGGGATATTCACAATATCGAAAATTCCCCTTTCAGAACAAAATTTGAAAATATATTCGACGAAATGAGCGGAAACTCCGCTATCGGCTCTATCAGCGACAGCGATCCGCAGCCGCTGCTTATCCGTTCCAACCTTGGCACATATGCTATATGCGTTATCGGAATCATCAATAACGCCGAGGCGCTTATAAATCAGTATCTCGCTTTCAGCGGAGGTCACTTCTGCGCCATGACAGGCGGCATTGTCAACTGTACCGAGCTTGTTTCTGCGCTTATTAATCAAAAAAGCAGCTTTGTCGACGGCATACGGTTTGCCCAAAAGGTAATAAACGGTACGGCTTCGATTCTTATACTCAAGGATGACGGAACGATAATTGCGGCAAGAGACCGTATGGGCCGTCTCCCGGTTCTTATCGGCAAGGGCGAGGACGGCTATTGCGTGTCGTTTGAGTCGTTCGCTTACCGCAAACTCGGCTATGAAGATGAAAAGGAGCTTGGTCCGGGCGAGATCGTTTCGATCTCTGCCGATAAGATCACACAGCTCGCTTCTCCGGGTAAGGAAATGAGGATATGCTCATTTTTGTGGTCGTATTACGGCTATCCCACTTCGGAGTACGAGGGCGTCAACGTCGAAGCCATGCGCTACCGCAACGGCAGGATCATGGCTGAGCACGACAAGGAGTCAGGTCCTGAATATGATATCGATTATGTAGGCGGCGTTCCCGATTCGGGAACACCTCACGCAATCGGCTACGCCAATCAAAGCGGCATTCCGTTTGCACGCCCCTTCATCAAATATACCCCCACCTGGCCGCGCAGCTTTATGCCCGCCAAGCAAAAGGAACGCAGCCGCGTTGCAAAAATGAAGCAGATCCCCGTGCATGAGCTTATCACCGGCAAGAGTCTGCTCTTTGTTGACGACTCTATAGTAAGGGGTACTCAGCTTCGCGAGACCGTTGAGTTCCTTTATGATAACGGAGCTAAGGCGGTGCATATGCGCTCTGCCTGCCCTCCGATAATGTACGGCTGTAAATACCTCAACTTTTCCCGATCCACCAGCGAGATGGAGCTCATCACAAGAAGCACCATTATGGAGCTGGAGGGCGAAGAGGGTATGAACCATCTTGACGAATACAGCGACGCATCGACCGAGCGCGG
Source organism: uncultured Ruminococcus sp. (assembly GCA_964630005.1). Taxonomy (GTDB): domain Bacteria; phylum Bacillota; class Clostridia; order Oscillospirales; family CAG-382; genus UBA1206. The sequence continues at coordinate 9,375 of CAZVSW010000020.1, forward strand.
CAAGAATATGCGCAGAGCGATATGCGAAAAACTTAAATTCGATTCTTTGGAATTCCAGTCGCTGGAAGGACTTATTGAAGCCATAGGACTTGAGCCCTGCAAGCTTTGTACCTATTGCTGGAACGGAAAGGAATAATTAACTATGAATATGCAGTCAAAATCTGAAAGCTACGCCGCAGCCGGCGTTGATATTACCGCCGGATATAAGGCTGTCGAGCTTATGAAACAGCACATCGCCCGTACTGTTACAAAAGGGGTATGCTCTGACGTCGGCGGCTTCGGCGGACTTTTCGAGCTCGATCTCACCGGTATTACCCATCCCGTGCTTGTCAGCGGTACAGACGGAGTCGGCACGAAGCTTAAAATCGCCTTCCTTATGGACAAACATGATACGGTAGGTATCGACTGCGTTGCCATGTGCGTTAACGACGTTATCTGCACCGGCGCAAAGCCGCTGTTTTTCCTCGATTATATAGCTTGCGGCAAGAATATTCCCGAACGTATCGCCGATATCGTAAAAGGCGTATGCGAGGGCTGCGTTCAGTCGGGTGCGGCGCTGATCGGCGGCGAAACCGCTGAAATGCCCGGCTTTTATCCGGTTGACGAATATGACCTTGCCGGCTACTGCACCGGTGTTGTTGATAAAAACAAGATCATAAACAACAAGACCATTACCGAAGGCGACGTTGTGATCGCACTTCCTTCTTCGGGCGTACATTCAAACGGTTTTTCGCTTGTTCGCAAGGTCTTCGACGTTGAAAACAGCGATATCAAATCTCCGGTAGCCGAACTCGGCGGACGCTCTATCGGCGAAACACTGCTTACTCCTACCAAAATATACGTAAAGCCCGTTCTCGCTCTGATGGAAAAGGTCACGGTAAAGGGCGTATCTCACATCACCGGCGGCGGTTTCTATGAAAATATTCCGCGCAGTATCCCGGACGGCTACGGCGCAAAGATCAAAAAGGCGGCTGTGAAGATTCTGCCTATATTTGACCTTATCGCAAAGCGCGGCGGAATCAGCGAGCGCGATATGTTCAATACCTTTAACATGGGCGTCGGCATGAGCATCACCGTAGCTAAGGAAGACGCCGATAAGGCGCTTGAGATACTCAAAGCTAACGGCGAGGATGCCTATGTGATCGGTTCGATCATCAGATCAGACGACAAGATCGTTTTATGCTGATCCGCCGTGTCATAAACGGCGTTTCTGCCGGTCTGCTCATATCCATCGGCGGCAGCGTCTATCTCTCCTGCGACAATAAATATGTCGGTGCGTTCTTTTTCTCGGTTGCGCTTGTCATGATATGCTGGAAAGGCTATTCGCTGTTTACGGGTAAGGTCGGCTTTATTGCCGAAAGCCATACAAAAGAAGATCTGTCAGTGCTGCTTCTCGGTCTTCTTGGTAACACGATCGGAGTGGTTGCCGTCGGCTTTGCAGTGGCGTACGCCATACCCGGGCTTCGCGAGACTGCGCTCGCCGTATGCGGCGCTAAGCTCGGACAGCAGTTTTTTCAAACGCTGATACGCGGTATACTTTGCGGCGTGCTGATGTATCTTGCCGTAAGTACATATAAAGACGGCAGGGGCATCGCCGGCATACTTCTTTGCATACCGGTGTTTATTCTGAGCGGGTTTGAGCATTCTATAGCGGATATGTTCTACTTTGCCGTCTCGGGAATGACAAGCCTTGAAGCTTTCGGCTTTTTGTGGACGGTCATCCTCGGCAACGCTGTCGGAGCGCTTATACTGCCTTTATTGGGAAAGGGAAATAAAACATGAAAAAAGCTAAAATTGCGGTGCTGGTGTCCGGCGGCGGAACTAATCTGCAAGCGCTTATCGACGCACAGCAAAGCGGTATTATCACAAGCGGAGAGATTGCTCTTGTAATTTCAAACAAGTCAGACGCATACGCCTTGCAGCGTGCAAAAAACGCCGGCATAGCGACCGCCGTGGTACTTAAAAAAGAATGCGGTTCGCAGGAAGCTTTTGAGGAAAAGATCAAAGAGCTGATTTGCGAAAACGGCATTGAGCTGATCGTGCTTGCGGGCTTTATGGCGATACTCAGCGAAAGCTTTACCTCGGCGTATCCGAAACGTATCATCAATGTGCATCCGTCGCTCATCCCGTCGTTTTGCGGTAAGGGCTTCTATGGCTTAAGAGTGCACGAGGCCGCTTTGGAATACGGCGTTAAAGTTACCGGCGCAACCGTTCACTTTGTGAACGAGATCCCGGACGGCGGCGAGATAATCATGCAAAAGGCTGTTTATATAAACGAAGGCGACACGCCGGAAATTCTTCAGAAGCGTGTTATGGAACAGGCTGAATGGCAGATACTTCCCGCTTCGGTGGAAAAGGTTTGCAGTCAAATTATATTATAGAGGGAATAACAATGAATATTTATGAGATAAAATCAATCGGAGAACGTATAGAGGGCAATTCTTATGTCGGAAGAGGCATTGTGATCGGCAAAAGCGCTGACGGCAAAAAGGCCGCCGCCGCATATTTCATCATGGGCAGAAGCGCTAACAGCCGTAACCGTGTCTTTACGATCAAAAACGGCGAGGTGTTTACCGAACCGTTCGATCCTTCAAAGGTCAAAGATCCGTCTCTGATCATTTATGCCGCAGTCAGACAAAACGGCAAAAAGCTTATAGTTACAAACGGAGATCAGACAGATACTATCTATGACGGACTTTCCTCCGGAAAAAGCTTTAAGGAAGCGCTGGAAGAGAGATGCTTTGAGCCTGACGCCCCCAATCTTACCCCCAGAATCAGCGGTGTGCTGAATTTTGAAAATGGCTTCAGCTATGAAATGAGCATACTCAAATCTGCCGACGCGGACGGAAGCGCCTGCAACAGATATACCTTCTCATATGAGCCGCTTAACGGTCTCGGACATTTTATTCATACCTATGTCTGCGACGGCGACCCCATCCCCACATTCCAGGGAGAGCCCGAAAGAGTTATTATTCCCGACAGTATCGATGAATTCACAAACGATATCTGGAACAATCTGGACGCTGACAACAAGATCTCTCTTTACGTAAAATATGTCGATCTTGCCGACGGCAGCGAGGAATACCGTCTCATCAACAAGAATCAGGAGAATTAAACATGGCAGATAGATCGAGTTATGTTTCACCGCTTTCAACGCGCTATGCAAGCAGTGAGATGCAGCATCTGTTTTCTGACGATTTCAAATTCAGAACATGGCGCAAGCTGTGGATCGCTCTTGCCAAGGCAGAAAAAGAGCTTGGACTTGATATCACCGACGAACAGATCGAAGAACTTAAGGCGCATGCGGACGATGTGAATTTTGCCGATGCGGAAGCGCGCGAAAAGCTGGTACGCCATGACGTAATGAGCCATGTTTATGCGTACGGTCTTCAGTGCCCGAAGGCTGAGCCGATAATCCACCTCGGCGCAACGAGCTGTTATGTCGGCGATAACACCGACGTGATCATCATGCGTGAAGCGTCGAAGCTAGTTTTGAAAAAGGCGGCTCAGGTAGTAAGAAATCTTGCCGCATTTGCCGATAAATATAAATCATTGCCCTGCCTCGCGTATACTCACCTTCAGCCGGCACAGCTTACCACTGTCGGAAAGCGCGCTACGCTTTGGATGAACGAGCTGGTAATGGATATCGAAAACCTGGAATGGCAGCTTTGCAGACTGCAAATGCTGGGCTCGAAGGGCACGACCGGTACGCAGGCAAGCTTTATGGAGCTTTTTGGCGGTGACGAAGCCAAGGTTAAAAAGCTTGAACAGCTTATCGCTTCCGAAATGGGCTTTGAAAGCTGTGTGCCCGTGTCCGGACAGACATATTCCAGAAAGGTGGACGCTTATATACTTTCCGCTCTTTCGGGAATTGCCCAGAGCGCTTTCAAATTCGCCAACGACATGCGGATTCTTCAGTCGTTTGAAGAGATGGAAGAACCGTTTGAAAAGAATCAGATCGGTTCGTCCGCCATGCCCTATAAGCGCAACCCCATGCGCTGTGAACGCATCTGCGCGCTCGCCCGTTATGTGATCGCGGACAGCGTCAACCCCGCTCTTACCGCCGGAACACAGTGGTTTGAACGCACTCTTGACGACAGCGCAAACAAGCGTATCGCTGTTGCGGAGGCATTCCTTGCAGTTGATTCAATTCTCAATATATATATGAACGTTTCCGATGGCATGGTGGTCTATGACAAGGTCATTACCAGGCGCGTTATGGAAAAGCTTCCGTTTATGGCGACCGAAAACATCATGATGGAATCGGTCAAGCGCGGAGGAGACCGTCAGGAGCTTCACGAGATCATCAGAGTATATTCGCATCAGGCGGCGCGAAAAGTCAAGCTTGAAGGCGGCGCAAACGATCTTATCGACCGGATCGCGGCGGATGACCGCGTTCCTCTCACCAAAGAAGAGATACTTTCTCAGCTCAGCCCGGAACTTTATATCGGCAGAAGCGCTTCGCAGGTCACAGAATTCCTTCGCGATATCGCACTGCCGCTTATCGAAAAATATGATACCGACGGAATCAGATCGGAACTTAAAGTATAGGAGACAAACAAAGTGAAAGATTTTGAACTTAAATACGGCTGTAACCCCAATCAAAAGCCCGCAAAGATCTATATGCGTGACGGAAGCGAGCTCCCGATCGAAATTCTTTCGGGTCGTCCCGGATATATCAATTTTCTTGACGCTTTCAATAGCTGGCAGCTTGTTAAGGAGCTGAAAGAGGCGCTCGGTCTGCCTGCGGCAACTTCCTTTAAGCATGTAAGCCCCACTTCTGCCGCAGTTGGCGTAAAGCTTGACGAAAAGCTGAAGAAGGCTTGCTTTGTAGACGATATCCCAGAACTTGACGATTCGCCGCTTGCCTGCGCATTCGCAAGAGCAAGAGGAACGGACAGAATGTGTTCTTTCGGCGACTGGATCGCGCTTTCCGACGTTTGCGACGTTACAACGGCAAAGCTCATTCAGCACGAAGTCTCCGACGGCGTGATAGCCCCCGGTTATGATCCCGAAGCGCTCGAGATTCTTAAGAGCAAGCGCAAGGGCAACTATAATATTGTCAAGATCGACGCCGATTACGTTCCCGAAGTTACCGAAACAAAGCAGGTCTTCGGTATCACCTTTGAGCAGGGAAGAAACAATTTCGAGATCAATCGCGAGCTTCTCGGCAATATCGTAACAAAAAACAAGGAGCTTCCCGAAGAAGCCGTACGCGATCTTATCATCGCGCTCATAACCCTTAAATATACTCAGTCGAACTCTGTTTGCTATGCAAAGGGCGGACAGGCTATCGGCGTCGGCGCGGGACAGCAGTCGAGAATCCACTGCACACGCCTTGCCGGCTCAAAGGCCGATACATGGCATCTGCGCCAGCATGAAAAGGTTCTTAACCTTCCTTTCCTTGGTACTCTCGGCAAGCCCGAACGCGATAATGTTATCGACGGTTATATCAATAAAAACGAAGAGGACGTCTGCGCTGACGGCAACTGGCAGAAATACTTCAAGACCCGTCCCGAGCCGCTTACCGCAGAGGAAGCTGCCGCTTATCTTGCAACCATCGACGGCGTCTCTCTCGGTTCTGATGCGTTCTTCCCGTTTGGCGATAATATCGAAAGAGCGAAAAAGAGCGGCGTAAAATATATCGCTGAACCCGGCGGATCTATCCGCGACGACCTTGTTATTGAATGCTGTGACAAATACGGTATGACGATGGCATTTACCGGAATGCGTCTCTTCCATCATTGATCGGGTGAACCAATATGAATATTCTTGTTGTTGGCGGCGGCGGCCGCGAGCATACTATAATTAAAAAAATCAAAGAAAATAAAAACGTTTCCCGCATATATGCACTGCCCGGCAACGGCGGTATCGCGCTTGACGCGGAATGCGTAAATATCAAAGCTACCGATATTGACGGCATCGTGGACTTCGCAAAGAACCACAGCATTGATTTTGCTGTTGTTGCTCCCGACGATCCGCTCGTCATGGGCTGTGTCGACAGGCTTGAAGAAGTCGGAATTCCTTGCTTCGGACCTGAGGCAAAGGCTGCAATTATTGAAGGCAGCAAGGCGTTTGCCAAGGATCTGATGGAAAAATATAACATACCTACGGCAAAGCACCGCACCTTTACGGATATGGCGGAAGCGCTTGAATATGTGAACGGCGCACCGATTCCGACGGTTATAAAAGCGGACGGTCTGGCGCTCGGCAAGGGCGTTATCATCGCCATGACACGCGATGAAGCGGTTTTTGCTGTTAAATCGATGATGGCGGACAAAGCGTTTGGCAAAAGCGGCGAAAAGATCGTTGTCGAAGAGTTTTTGACAGGTCCGGAGGTATCTGTTCTGGCGTTTACCGACGGTAAGATCGTTGTGCCGATGGTCTCATCAATGGATCATAAGCGCGCGGGAGACGGAGATAAGGGACTTAATACCGGCGGTATGGGTACTGTCGCTCCCAACCCGTTTTACACACCCGAAGTTGCCGACCGCTGTATGAAAGAGATATTCCTGCCTACGATAAACGCAATGAATAACGAAGGCAGAACCTTCCGCGGCTGTCTCTATTTCGGTCTTATGATAACCCCCGACGGACCAAAGGTGATTGAATATAACTGCAGATTCGGCGATCCCGAAACTCAGGTCGTGCTTCCTTTGTTAAAAAGCGATCTGCTTACCATCATGATGGCGGTACGTAACGGCGAGTTAAAGGAAAGCGACGTTGTGTTTGATAAAGGCGCGGCGTGCTGTGTTGTGCTTGCTTCGAAGGGATATCCGGAAAAATATGATACCGGCTTTGAGATCTCGCTTCCCGACGTCGGAGCGGGTCAGAACATATATATCGCCGGAGCAAAACAGAATAACGGCAGGCTTGTAACCTCAGGCGGTCGCGTTCTGGGAGCTGTTGCCGCCGCCGATACTCTGGAAAACGCTGTTTCGCAGGCGTATGAGCTTGCGGGCAGGATCAAATTTGAAAATTCCTATTGCCGTCACGATATCGGCAAGCGGGCTTTGGATTATATTAGAGGTTCGAAGTAATGGTATATAGAATTTATGTTGAAAAAAAGCACGGCTTTGATCATGAGGCTTTGTCGCTTCTTAAAGAGATCAATGAAATGCTGGAGTTGCGCTCGGTTGAAAATATCCGCGTTATCAACCGCTATGATGTTGAAGATATTGACCGCGGACTCTTCGATTATTGCGTAGGAACGGTTTTTTCCGAGCCGCAGATGGATGTGGCAACGTCGGAGCTTGATGCCGACGGCGGCCGCGTGTTTGCGGTTGAATACCTTCCCGGTCAGTTTGACCAAAGAGCCGATTCTGCCGCGCAGTGCATTCAGCTCATCTCCAAGGGAAACCGCCCTACCGTACGTACGGCAAAGGTATATGCCGTTTACGGCAATATTTCGGACGACGACCTTAACGCCGTTAAAAAATTTGTTATAAACCCGGTCGAAAGCCGCGAGGCTTCGCTTGAAACGGCGGCTACTTTGAAAACCGACTATGTCGTGCCCGAAACAGTTGAAACTCTTGACGGCTTTACATCTCTTGACAGAGAGGGATTGCAGGCGTTTCTTGACAAATATGCCCTTGCGATGGATATCGACGACATAGCCTTCTGCCGTGAGTATTTTGCGTCAGAGCATCGCGATCCCACTATCACCGAGCTTAAAATGATCGACACATATTGGTCGGATCATTGCCGTCACACTACGTTTCTTACTACTGTCGACAGCGTTAAGTTCGAAGATAAGCTTATTCAAAGCGCGTACGACGAATATATCGGCATCCGCAAGGAGCTCGGTCGCACCAAGCCTATAAATCTTATGGATATCGCCACTCTTGCTGTCAGATATCTGAAAAAGCAGGGCAGGCTTGACAAGCTTGACGAGTCGGAAGAGATAAACGCGTGTACCGTCAAGATCAAGGTCAGTGTTGATGGCGAAGAACAGGACTGGTTGCTCCTTTTCAAGAACGAAACGCACAATCACCCGACTGAAATAGAGCCTTTCGGCGGCGCTGCCACTTGTATCGGCGGCGCGATCCGCGATCCGCTTTCGGGACGCAGCTATGTTTACGGCGCAATGAGAGTTACCGGCGCAGGAGATCCCCTTGTCGCCGTCAAGGATACCATTCCCGGAAAGCTTCCGCAGCGTAAGATCGTTACGACCGCAGCCGCCGGCTATTCCTCCTACGGTAACCAGATCGGTCTCGCTACCGGTGAGGTCGATGAAATATATCACCCCGGGTATGTCGCAAAGCGCATGGAGATCGGCGCTGTGATCGCGGCAGCTCCTGCCGAAAATGTCAGACGTGAATGTCCGCTTCCCGGCGATAAGGTGATTCTTATCGGCGGCAGAACCGGCAGAGACGGTTGCGGCGGCGCGACCGGATCATCGAAATCGCATACCGCGCAGTCGCTCACTTCCTGCGGCGCAGAGGTTCAGAAGGGCAACGCCCCCGAAGAACGCAAGCTTCAGCGCCTTTTCAGAAATAAAGAAGCTTCGCTTCTTATCAAACGCTGTAATGACTTCGGTGCGGGCGGTGTTTCGGTTGCTATCGGAGAGCTTGCAGACGGTCTTGATATTGATCTTAATGCTGTACCAAAAAAATATGAAGGACTTGACGGAACAGAGCTGGCGATCTCCGAATCGCAGGAGCGCATGGCTGTTGTTGTTGAGTCTGATAAGACTGCTGAGTTCATTGCGCTTGCGGAAAAGGAGAACCTTGAAGCTACGATCGTTGCTACCGTAACAGAGTCTCCGCGCCTTGTCATGCATTGGAACGGCAACGTAATCGTCGATATCTCCCGCGATTTCCTCAATTCGAACGGCGCTGAAAAGCACATCGATATTGAAGTTGAAAAGTCCGAATCGTTCGCACGTAAC
>CAZVSW010000021.1:0-17722 GCA_964630005.1 uncultured Ruminococcus sp.
ATTTGCGATACTGGATAACAGATGCTCGCGATAAGTTTTAGTCATATTTATGAGCATGCTCGAAACCAAAGCAGCAGTTGCAGCCGGCTACTGGTTCAACTTCCGCTTTAACCCTGTTCTTGCTGACGAGGGCAAGAATCCCTTCACTCTGGATTCCAAAGAACCCACTACCAGCTATGTTGACTTCATCAAGAGCGAAACAAGATACAGCTCACTGGCTCTCTTCTTCCCTGAAAGAGCTACCAAGCTGTTCGACTCCGCTGAAAAAGAAGCAAAAGATAGATACGCTAAGCTTAAAAAGCTGGCTGACGCTCAGTAATTTCAACTTGTTTGGGGCTGCTGCAAAGCAATTTTGCGGCAGCCCCGCAAGGGTTAGGCACGGTTTAAAGATAAACTGCTGCGTTGCGGGCGTATGATAGCTTAATGTGCGCCGTTGCTGTTTTCGTTTTGAAATTTGCGAAGGTGAATGCAGGCGATACATCCGGCGGTCATATACCCGAATTTTTTTAATATTTTTAGGAGAGGTCAATGATATGGCACGTAAGAACAGCCGCAAAATGGGATATAGCAATATCAATGCAGTCGCAGCAATCGTCTGCTTTGTAGTGGTGCTTGTCGTTGTTTTGACTTTGTTTATTGGGTCGGGCAACAAAAGCGATGATGAATCACAAGACGACCGTTCGATGGTTTCGGATACGGCTTCCACGGTCAGCGATCTTTCCGCGGAAGAAAGCACGCCGTCTCAGGCAGAAGAATCTTCTGAGCCTGATATCGATTTTACAACCATAAGCGTTGAAACGTCGAGCTTCCGTCAGGGCGATCTTATAGTTGTCAGCCCGATGCATAAAATGACAGCCGAACCCGCTGATAAGATCGTGCCGGTGTGGGAGAAAAAAACTTCCAATTACAAATTATCCGACTTGTCGGTTGAATGCGCGGACAGACTGATCCCGAATCTCAACAATATGTTCGCCGCTCTGTACGAAAATGTATCAAGTAACGCACTTACGATCGCGTATGGATACAGAACCGTTGCCGAACAACAGAAGATACACGACTCAAGCCGTAATTCAAACGGTCGCGAGCCGGAAGGCGGCTGCAGCGACCTTAATACCGGGTTGTCGTTCAGCGCCTGGGTCTATCCTTCGACGGAAGGCAAGATCAACGAAGGAAAGTTTGCGTGGCTTAGCGAAAATTGCCACGAATACGGCTATATTGTTCGCTATCCGAACGGAAAAAGCAGCCTTACCGGAATTGACGCCTCGTCTGACCATTACATCACATACAGATATGTAGGAGCTCCGCACTCGTATCTTATATATTTCAATGACTATTGTCTTGAAGAATATATCGAATTCGTGATGCGCTTCAGCGTCAATAACCGATATGTGTTCAACAGGGAAGGGAGTACATATGAAATATATTACGTGCCCGCTTCCGAAGGCGAAACTACAGAGCTTCCGGTCCCTACATCATATGAATACACCGTTTCGGGTGACAATATAGGGGGATTCATCGTTACTATCAGCAAATGATTGCGATTTTCGTCGCGAACATCCGTTTTGTGTATTTTTTTGCACTGTTAAAATAGCACGGTTTTTTGTGTTCATAATGCACAAAAATCGACATGCAAAATTGTGCAACTTGACGACGAGAAACTATGCATGATTGTTTTAACATAAGGCTCGATGACAAGTTGCGTTAAATTATAACGAAAACGTTAATTTATAATTTTGGCTGAACTGCTACAGATATCGTGAATCAAAAGCCTGATTTTCCGCTTGTTTCAATGGATTTTTGAAACTTGAATTTGATGCACAGATCTGATGTAAATTTTCTGCCGATGATTTGTGAAACAAAAAGCAATAAAAAATATGCACAACAACCAATTTTCCGCATTCTCGTTCCGCTCTTTAAATAGGTTGAAATCGACCAAAAACACAAGAGTGCAATTATGCACTCTTGACAAATTCGACGGAACGAGGTATAATACCGTATATATTTATGGGTAGTATGCTCTTAAATATCGCACAAATTTCTCAGGAGGAACATTCAATGGGCATGAAAACAAAAAGTTTCCGCAGTTTGATGTGCTTCGCCTTGGCGTTTATGCTATTGCTTTCCGCTGTGATCTGCGGCGGAAGTCTTAGCGCTTTCGCTGCTGTTGAAAGCGTTAACGGCAGTGATTCGCTTGTAAGAACATCCCTTACGGAAATCAAAAACGTTCTCACATCAATTGCCTACCGGGAATACACCGGAATTTATTCCGATGCAGCGCATCCCGATTCAACCGTTGATATCGATATTTTCGGCGGTATCAACACCGAAGACACAACTATTACCTTTCAGAAGGCTTCCGGTTCCGATTACGGAACTGACGGCAACGTACTTTTGATCGGCGACGACGGTAAGATCACTTTTAATCTTAAAGTCGCCAAGACCGGTATGTATAATCTTCTTATAGAATATTATACCGGCAATATCGAAATCTACGATTCCGAAGGCAACCTCGTCACCACCGGTAAGAGCACTTCTATTGAGCGAATGGTTATGATCGATGGTAAGGTACCGTTCAAGGAGGCACGTTCGATTTCTTTCTCCAGAACGTGGGCCGATTCATATCCTGTGCTTGATGACGACTTCAAGGCAATCAAGCAGAACGGCGATAAGACCTATTACGATTCCACCACAAAGGAATTCTATGATAAGGTCAGCGCAGGCGACCGTTTGTTCCAGCGCGATAATAACGGCAACGAAATGAAACCTGACAAGGTCGTGGTTGCTAACTGGATATCAAGACGTATTTTTGACTCGTCGGGATATTCAAACGATCCTCTTCAGTTTTATTTCGAAGAAGGCGAGCATACTCTCTCGCTCAATACCGTTCGCGAACCTTTTGCAATAAAATCACTCTCGCTTGTTCCGGTCGAAGATTCCATAACTTATGAAGAGTATCTTGCAAAGCACAGCGGCGCTAAAGATTACTCCGGCGCAGATATCAAGATTCAGGCTGAATATCCTACTCTTACTTCAGACAGAACTCTTTATCAGCTCAACGACAGAGCGAGCGTTATAAGCGAACCTCAGGATTCCGCACTTATTCGCCTCAACTCTATCGGCGGTGATAAGTGGACTTACGTCGGACAGTGGATCGAATATACCGTAACAGTTCCGGAAGACGGCTTCTATAGCATCGTTCCGCGTTCGATTCAGAACGTAACATCCGGTAAGTATGTTTCACGTAAAGTGTACATAAACGGCGAGATCCCGTTTGAGGAAGCAAACTTTACCACATATCAATTCAGCGACACCTGGCAGACCGAAGCGCTGACTGACGGAAATACCGAATTCAAGTTTTTCCTCAATGCAGGCGAAAACACTATCAGATTCGAAGTCGCTCTCGGTAATATGGCTGAGCTCCTCAGCATTGTCGAATCTTCGCTTAACGACTGTAACTCATATTACAGAAAAATACTCATGATCACCGGTCCTGATCCCGATACTTATCGTGACTATGGTTTTGAACGTCTCATGCCCGACGTACTCAAGGGTATGGTAGCTCAGTCCGAAGTCATATATAATATAAGTAACCAACTCGCTGAGATCACCGGTACAAAGGGCGAAAGCTCCGGTACTCTTGAAAAAGTTGCCATCACCCTTGAACGTATGGGTAAAAATCCTGATAAGATAGCTTCTCAGCTCTCCACCCTCAAGGATTACCTTGCGGCTCTTGGTTCGTGGCTCACCGACATGCAGAGCCAGCCCCTTCAGATCGACTATATCGCCATTCAGTCTCCCTCTGCTGCAAGACCTCAGGCTGACGCAAACTTCTGGGATAAGTTCATTGGCGAAATCAAGAAGTTCTTCGTGTCCTTCTTCTCCGACTATTCTTCCGTAAGCTCATCAACCGATTCCATAAGCAGCGAAGAATTTGAAAAAGTGGGTATCGAGGTATGGACCACCGCCAGCCGCGACCACGCACAGATCATTCGTTCGCTTGTTGACGATGACTTCATGGAACGCTATAACATTCCGGTTACCGTTAAGCTCGTAACCGGCGGTACACTCCTTCCTGCAACCCTTGCCGGAACCGGTCCCGACATATCTATGGGCAGTGATCAGTCAACACCTGTCAACTACGCTATACGTTCTGCTGTTCTTGCGCTGAACAGTAACGACGGCGGCTATGACTTCAATGATTTCACGCCCTATGAAAATCATCCTATATATAAAGACATACTTGACGATGTCGATACATTCGATGAAGTGACAAAGCGTTTCGCTCCTACTGCAATGGAACCCCTTACTCTGTATGGCAAGTCCTATGCTATTCCGGAGAATATGGGCTTCTCGATGATGTTCTATCGTAAGGACATTCTCGTTGAGCTCGATGCTAAAGTTCCTGACACATGGGATGAGTTCAAGCAGCTTATTTATACTCTCCAGTCCAATACGATGGATATCGGCTTCCCGACCGGCGTCGGCGGATCTACGATACTCATGTATCAGCAGGGCGAGCCCATGTACGACACCGGTAACTACGATTACTATCTTGAAAACTATCCCGATCTGTTCGCTGACGGAAAGAATCAGTATGTAAATGCTGATGGGGATTTGGTTCCTATGACGGATGGTATGACTATCAACCTCGACAGTGATATTGCGCTTTCTACCTTCAAGGAAGTCTGCCGCTACTTCACTATGTACGATTTCCCGGTATCTTACACATTTGCCGACCGTTTCAGAAACGGTACTATGCCTCTCGCAATTGCTGATTACACCACATATAACACGCTCATCGTTTTCGCACCTGAGATCAAGGGTCTTTGGGAATTCACACCCCTTCCCGGTACTATCGGTGCAGACGGTACTACTATCGACAACACTACTGTTGCTTCCGTAACAGCAATGATGATGATGAGAACCGTTAAAGAAGAAAACGCATTCTCTGCGTGGACCTTCATGCAGTGGTGGACAAGTGCCAAGATCCAGTCTTCTTTTGCAAACGAAATGGAAGCTCTCCTTGGTCCGTCCGCAAAGCAGAATACCGCAAACATCGAAGCTCTTGAAAGCATGGCTTGGTCAAAGGATGAGCTTGATAACCTCAAAGCGCAGTTTAATGCCGTTAAATGTACTCCTGAATTCCCGGGCAGCTACATTATCGGACGTTACACCAACTTTGCTTTCCTCGGCGTTTATAATGACGGTGCTGAACCTGTTACTAAGATGCAGTCCTACATCGTCGATATCAACAACGAGCTTACCAGAAAGAGAAGAGAATTCAATCTTATCACTGCCGACGATTTGGTCGCCTATGATAAAGGCAACAAATAAACTTCATTTTATCTAAGAAGGAGGATTTAAATGTCTAAGTCAGATAATGTCATCATACGAAGCGACATGACAAAAGCTCAGTGGACTCTTAATGAAATGAAGAAAAATAAGGTTGCGTACCTTATGGTTGCCCCGTTCTTTTTGCTGTTCTTCATTTTCACCGTTGTTCCGGTCTTGCTGTCCGTGGTACTTGGTTTTACGACCTTCAACTTGCTTGAATGGCCTACCTTCGTTTTCATGGATAACTACATAAGACTTTTCCTGGACGACGAAATATTCCTTGTAGCTATTAAAAACACCCTAATTTTTGCAGCTGTAACGGGCCCCGGCTCGTACCTGCTCTCGCTCTTCTTCGCTTGGTTCATCAACGAGCTCAGCCCGAAGCTGAGAGCGATCGTAACCCTGCTTTTCTATGCACCTTCAATTTCAGGTAACGTTTACCTGATCTTCACCGTAATCTTTTCGAGCGACCAGCTCGGCTACGCTAACGCGTGGCTCATGAAGCTGGGTATGATCGATAAACCCATACTGTGGTTCTCAGATAAGGCATATATCTTGCCGCTGATTATCGTAGTTGCTCTGTGGACGTCACTCGGTACATCGTTCCTTACCATGATCGCCGGATTCCAGGTCGTTGATAAAACGCTTTATGAAGCTGGTGCGGTTGACGGCGTTAAAAACCGTTGGCAGGAACTTTGGTTCATCACCCTTCCGTCCATGAAGCCGCAGCTCATGCTTTCCGCAATTCTTGCAATTACCGGTGCATTCGGCTTCGGCGGCGTCATCACCGCTCTCGTCGGATTCCCCAGCCCCGATTACTGTGCACATACCATAATGCACCATTTGGAGGACTACGGTAATACGCGTTTCGAAATGGGCTATGCGTCCGCCATTGCAACAGTACTGTTTATAATGATGGTGGGCTGTAACATGCTTGTTAATAAGCTTCTCAGAAAGGTAGGTACATGATAATGGCACGTGTAAAACAACCAAAAGAGAAGTTCAAGCGCTCAGTTAACCGTACACTAAAGGGAGATATCGGTATATTTATCTTCCTTGGCATCTGCGGCGCAGCGATGGTTCTTCCGCTGGTATTCGCTATCGGTCAGTCATTCAAACCCCTCGAAGAGTTTTGGGTCTTCCCGCCCAGACTTTTCCCGGTAAACCCGACCTTTAAGAACTTTTCCGATCTGTTC
Source organism: uncultured Ruminococcus sp. (assembly GCA_964630005.1). Taxonomy (GTDB): domain Bacteria; phylum Bacillota; class Clostridia; order Oscillospirales; family CAG-382; genus UBA1206. The sequence continues at coordinate 6,531 of CAZVSW010000021.1, forward strand.
AGATTGATGGGCAGCAGCTGGGTACCTTTCTCGAGATATATCTTTAACACAGTCCTTATCTCCGTGGTCGGTACAGCCGGTAACGTTATCCTCTCGTCTTATGCAGCATACGCGATTTCGAAGATCAAATTCCCCGGCAGACAGTTCCTGTTCAAAATCGTCGTTTACTCGTTGATGTTCAACTCAACAGTAACCGGTATCACCAACTTCCTGACTATGTCGGCTCTTCATTGGGTTGATACCTATTTCGCAATAATCATCCCCGCTTTCTGTACTACCTTCGGTCTTTATATGATGAAGCAGTTCATGGATACATCGGTCAACGATTCAGTCCTTGAATCCGCCCGTCTGGAAGGCGCTTCGGAAAATAAGATTTTCTGGACGATCGCCATGCCGATGGTTAAGCCCGCGTGGATCACACTTATCATCTTTGCGTTCAAAGATCTGTGGAACACCGGCGCTAATATGTACATCTACAGCGAACAGCTTAAAACCTTTAACTATGCAATCAGCCAGCTGGTTACGACCGGTATCGCAAGAACCGGTGTTTCGGCAGCGTCTACCGTCGTTATGATGATAGTTCCTATTCTGGTCTTCGTCATTACACAGAGTAACGTCATTGAAACCATGTCCACCGCTGGTATGAAAGACTAAGGAGGAATACATATGTCCAAATTTAAAAGAGTATTGCTTCTTATCGCGGTAGTTATTGTACTTGCTTCAACGCTTGTGCCGTCTCTCACCGCTTCCGCACTCGTTCCCTACACGACCTATACCTATGGCGTCAGCGGCACGATGCAGACATCACCGCACGCTTATGATCCTACCACCATCATTTCATCCGCTACTATCAGCAAAGGGCTGAAAGATGGCGTTAATGATCAGGCTACGCTTAAATACGGCGATAGCTGGACCAGTATGAGCAAACTGGCCGATATCTGCGTTGATAACCTCGGATACGTATATCTCGTAGATAGCGGTACGAACCGCATTATCGGTCTTGACCAGAATTATAATCTCCGCCTTGTCATTGATAAGTTTATCAATGACATGGGCGTTCCGGATTCTCTCTCCGGTCCCAGCGGATGCTATGTTACAGATACCGAGATCCTTGTTGCCGACACGGACAAAGCCCGTATTGTTATTTTCGATAAGGTTGGTAACTTTAAGGAAATCGTTCCTGAACCAAGCTCCGATGTAATGCCTGAAAACAGCGTTTACAGACCTACAGCAGTCGCTACCGACACTTCGGGACGTATTTATGTTGTTTCCAAAACCACCAACTATGGTGTTATCGCACTCAGACGTGATGGTACCTTCCTCTCCTTTATCGGACCTCAGAAGGTTGTCTATAACGCTTTCCAGCTGTTTCTCAGAATGTTCCAGACTCAGGAACAGATCAAAAAATCCATCAAATTCGTACCTGTTGAGTACAATAATCTGACGATTGACTCTGATGGCTTCCTCTATGTCACTACTAACGCTATTGATAAGGGCGAGCAGCAGTCCGCGATCAGATCCAAGTCGAAGCTGGCTACATATGCTCCGGTCAAGAAGCTTAACCCGAGCGGAAGTGACGTTATGAACCGTAACGGTTTCTATCCGCCTTCAGGCGAAGTTGACGTTGAGGGTATGGCCACAAATGACGGCAACGACACTGTTGGTGCTTATGGCGCTTCGGATATCGTCGACGTTGCTCTCGGTCCGAACGGAATGTGGTCTATAATCGACCAAAAGAGAAGCCGTGTATTCACGTATGACGAAGACGGCAAGCTCCTCTTCGCTTTCGGTGATAAGGGCGAACAGGTTGGTCAGATTCAGGACCTTAAAGCAATTGCATATCAGGGCACTAACATGCTTCTGATGGATGCTACCGCTAACACTGTTACTGTATATTCCAGAACTGCTTACGGCGACCTTCTTGCCAAGGCTCTTCAGAATACTCAGGATCAAAACTACAGCCTTGCCGTTGATTACTACATCAGCATTCTCCAGCGCAACAATAACTTCGACGCTGCATATATCGGCATTGCCGATAGCTTGTACAGAGACGGTGAGTTCAACGACGCAATGCAGTATTATAAGTCTGCTTATGATACGGCAAACTACTCAAAAGCATATGCTCAGTACAGAAAACAATGGGTTGAGGAATGGGTTCTTTTGATTCCTGTTGTGATCATCGCAGCATGCGTTCTTGTCAGCCTGTTCTTTAAGTACGCCAATAAAGTAAATAAAGCAGGCCATGTATATAAGGAAAAGAGATCGCTCAAGGAAGAGCTGCTTTACGCTTTCCACATTATTTTCCATCCGTTTGACGGTTTCTGGGATCTGAAGCACGAAAAGCGCGGCGGCGTCAGAGGCGCAACCATCATCCTTGGTACTACGATTCTTGTATTCCTTTATCAGGCAGTAGGCAGAGGTTATCTGTATAACCCCAACGGAGTCAGAGTTGACTACTTTATGCAGATCTGCTATGTTGCAGTTCCTGTTTTCCTTTGGTGTATCAGTAACTGGTGTCTTACAACTCTGTTTGACGGCGAAGGCACTTTCAAGGATATTTATATCGCTACTTGCTATTCGCTCACCCCGCTTCCCATTTTGATTCTCCCCACTATTTGGCTTTCCAACATCGTCACGGCAGATGAAATGTCGCTCCTTGCGCTTGTATCTTCAATCGCAACCGTTTGGTTCGGCTTCCTCGTCTTCTTCGCGATGATGGTAACTCACGATTATTCTCTCGGTAAGAACGTTCTGACAATGGTTGGCACAATCGTCGCAGCCGCTTTCATTATGTTCGTCGCCATTCTGTTCTCAACTCTGCTTGGCAAGATCTTTGCCTTTGGCTATAATATCTATGTCGAGTTGTCATTGAGATGGTCCTAAGGAGGTTTGCAGATATGAAAAAATTACTTACTTCCGCACTGTCACTTCTCATAGTACTGCTCCTCGTTGCTCCCACATGCTTGAATGTTGTCTCATTTGCGGCTGAAACATCTGAGGAAGCCAATATATGGGATACACTTTCTCCCGCTTACATGAAAGCGGAGTTTGCTGACCTTAACGCACGTATTAAAGGTACGGATGTTATAGCCGGCATGAAATGCTATATGGTTACCGGCGGCTATGCGATCTATGCAGACCCGCTCACCGGCGAAGTTGTCTGCCTCAAGCTGAAAGCTCCTGATGCTGACGGCAACTATGAGATGACCGAAGACGGCATTTACGCCTATGATGGATATTACACCACCAACCCCTTCTCGGTCGGACGTAGTGAAACAGATGCAACTGATGGTACTATTAAAAAGAATTCCACTTCGGATTCAGTCAAGCAGTCGCTCTATTCTCAGATTTTGCTGAAGTATTCCGAAAATGCTAACGAAGTTGAACTCTCATCATTCAAGGATTCTGCGCTTAACAATCAGATTACTGTTAAGAATATCCGTAACGGTATCCGTGTTGAGTATACCCTCGGTAGAGAAGAGGTTACATACCTCGTTCCCCGCCGTATAAGATATGACAAATTCCTTGATCTGCTTTACCAGATCGCTCAGAACTCCACTACCAAAAAGGAAAAGAAGAGTTTTGCAGCTTTCTACAGTCTCTATGCGATCTCTGCCGATCAGCTCACCTATGAGCTTGATCAGAGCACGATGACAGAAGAAGTCCGTGACTTTTTCTATACCACAAGAGAACAGGGTAAAGATCTTCACCCCGGCAAGGGATCTGAGTTCGGCGTTCAGTGGGGTCTTATCCCTGCATACATCGAACGTGTTAACTCGGAGTCCAATAAAACCATTAACGAACGTAAGGAAAACTATCCCTTTATTACACAGTTCGCTTTCATGGTATGCGACTCTACGATTCAATCTTCCGACCTTAAGCGTCTGGAACAGATCGTTAAGCTTAACACCAACTACAGCAAGGAACAGATGAATATTGACCATGATGAAACTGATTACTCCGGTTCTGATAAGATTCCGGCGCTCTTCAAATTGGCCATCGAATATACCATCAATCAGTATGGTCTTCAGATCAGATTGAATGCGGGTAATATCCGTTTTGACAGCTCAAACTACAAGCTTTCAAACATCACATTCCTTCCTTACGGCGGCGCTGCCGATACCAATAACGAGGGCTTTATATTCTCTCCCGATGGTTCAGGCACTATAATCCGACTTGAGGATATCAAGAACAATCAGTTTACTTCCACGACTTCCATGTACGGTCAGGATTTCGCGTATCACATCGTGTCCGGCTCAAACAAGGAAACAATGCGTTTCCCCGGCTTTGGTATTGTTGAAACCATTACGACCAAGGAAGAGTACACCGATATTGAGACCTATGTCGATGAAAACGGTGACGAACAGCAGGAAGAAGTTACCAAGACACGTGATATCAAGAATTCTCACGGTTACTTCGGTCTCATCACCGATGGCGCGACTCTTTCCAAGCTCACCGTTGTAAATGGCGGCGCACTTCATATGTATGCTTCTATTTACACTTCATTTAACCCCAGACCTAAGGATTCCTACGTACTCGACGGCGGTATTTCTGCCGGCTCCAATTCCATGTGGACAGTCGAGTCCAAGCGTAAATATACCGGCGATTTCAGACTTCAGATATTTATTCTTGACAACGATCATTCCGACCATATCGGTATGGCGCGCGTTTACCGTAATTATCTGGAAAATGAAGGCTTCATCGAAAAGATCGAGGCTGATTCCGAAAACACCGATATTCCGCTGTATCTTCAGACTCTCGGCGCACTTGAAGTAAATAAGACTTTCCTCGGTATTCCTTATGACAAAATGGTTTCTCTTACCAGTTTTGTCAGAGTTCAGGAAATTCTTGAGATGCTCAAGAGCAATGGCATTTCAAATGTCAAGGTCATTCTTCAGGGTATCACAAAGGGCGGTCTCATTTCATACGTACCTACCGAGTTCAAGATTGAAAAGGCTCTTGAAGAAGGTCACGACGACGTCGACGGTATCACATTTGCCGAACTCGTCAAGTATGCTAATGATAACAGCTTCCAGATCTTCCCCGAATTCGATTTCTCGCTCGCTTTGAGAGACGAACTTTTCGACGGCTTCACTGCAAAGGATGACCTTGCAAAGACGATCGACGATCAGAATGCAATTCATAAGAAGTATGACCCAGTATGGCAGCGCTTTATTTCGACCCGCCAGGGCATCATATCTCCGAATGCAATGAATAAGCTTTATGACGGTGTTTATGCCGGATATAAGGATTACAATGTAGGCGCTATCTCCGTTCAGTCGCTTGGCGATATCCTTTCCAGTGACTTTAATGAAGACGATCCTCTTAACAGAGAGGATAGCCGCAAGATCATTACCAAGCTCCTTTCCAAGATCAAAGAGCAAAACGGCAAAGTGCTTGTTTCCGGCGGTAATGCTTATGCAATTCCTTACGTCACAGACATAGTCAACATGCCTATCGACGACTCACGCTATAAGTTCTCCAAGGCATCCGTTCCGTTCCTTGGCATCGTTCTCCATGGCTACAAGGAATACGCCGGCGAACCTATCAACCTTGCCGGTAACTATAATTACACCCTCCTCAAGACAATTGAAAGCGGCGCAAGCCCCTATTACACAATTGCTTACGATAATACTTCTGAGCTTAAAGAGTATTCTTCTTACTCCACCCTCGATAAGTACTATTCGATCAAGTACAGCATACTTATCAGCGACCTCATTTCAACTTACAGAGAGCTTAACAGAGCACTTTCCTCTGTCAAGTATGCTACAATTGTCGGACACGAATTTGTCGACGAAGATTATAAGGTTGTTAAAGTAACCTATGATAACGGCGATGTATTCTATCTCAATTACCTCCTTAAGGATTACACTGTAACAATTGACGGTAAGAGATTTACCATCGGCGCTCAGGACTTCCTTAAGAATCCCGCATAAGAAAGGAGAGGCCTGTAATGGATAATGTTAAAAATGTCCCCGCAGCCAAAGTAAAAGCACCGGCAAAAAAACGTCGTGGAGCTTCACTTGAAAAAAGAAAGGCTCGCTACGGTTGGTGGTTTATTGCCCCCTTTGTTGTGGGTTTTGCTGTGATTTATCTTCCCATGATAGTTCAGTCGCTTCACTTCAGCTTTGTTAAGATCATCCCGAACGTCGGCGGTGGTTATGAAACAGAGTGGGTTGGTTGGGCTAACTACTCTTACGCTTTGTTTGACGACCTGTCGTTTACGACAAAGCTCGGTTCAAGTATTCTTGACCTTCTCTTTGATATACCTGCAATTGTTGTCTTCTCACTGTTTATGGCTATAATGCTTAACCAGGACATGAAGGGCAGAGCAGTCTTCAGAGCGATCTTCTTTATCCCTGTTATCGTTTCCACCGGCATTATCGGTGCGATCGATGAGGCTAATGAGCTTGCTACAATGCAGGGTCAATTGAGCTCAATGGGCGGTAGTGCTGATATCGGTGTTACCGGCTCGTCCACAAGTACCGGACAGCAGATCATTGATATAATCGATGTTCAGAAGTTTTTCGGCAACATGATGATCGGTAACGACCTGGTCGAATATGTTGTCTCGATGGTAAACGGAGTTTATGATATCATAAACCGCTCCGGCGTTCAGATGCTTATCTTCCTTGCCGGTCTCCAGTCGATCTCATCCTCCATATACGAATCTGCGTATATGGAAGGCGCTTCCAGCTGGGAAACTTTCTGGAAGATCACCTTCCCGATGATCTCTCCGATGATCCTCGTTAACACGATCTATACGGTAATTGACTCATTCACCAGTTCCTCGAATGAAATGATGACGTACATCTCAAACGTTTATAACGGTTCTAACGGCGGTACAAACGTAAGAGCAACGGCAATGAGCTGGATGTACTTCCTCATCATCATTCTCATACTCGCTGCTGTAGCAGGTATCCTTTCGGCATACGTCTTCTACCAGCGTAGAGACTAAACAAAGGAGGGTTTTATAATGGATAAAGTTAATAAGATCAAAACAGACCCTTCAATGCGAGTTTTCGATGAGAAAACAACGTTCTGGGAGCTTTGTAAGTATAAGTACTTCACATTATACTTCCTCAAGCGGGCAGCATTCGTCATTTTCAGATTTGTGCTTCTTGTCGGTATCTCTTATGTCGTATTATTCCCATTCATATCTAAGATTTTCGGTTCGTTTATGAGCCGTGACGACTTCGTTGATGTTTCTGTACAGCTTATTCCGAAGTACCCGACCTTAGATACGTATAAGGCGATAATTAACGACAATAAGTACGTTGAGGCGCTACTCAATACCGCAACCATTTCGGTACTTTGCGGTGTTATCCAGATGCTGGTTTGCGCCGTTGTTGGCTACGGCTTTGCGAAGTTTAACTTCAAAGGCAAGGGAATCCTCTTCCTGTGCGTTATCTTCACCATGATCATTCCGCACGAGACGATTCAGCTTTCCATGTTCATGAAGTTCCGTTATTTTGATATTTACGGAATTTTTGAAGGGGTGCAAAAGCTCTTCGGTGCGGCTTCGCCAAAAGTTCCTTCGCTTCTTAACTCCAACTGGCCGCTCATTATTCTGTCGGTTACCGGCTTGGCGTTTAAGAACGGCTTGTTCATCTTCATGATGAGACAGTATTACAAGGGCGTTCCCGATGAGCTTGAAGAGGCTGCATACGTTGACGGTGCAGGCGTTCTCAAGACCTTTGTTCAGATCATTCTTCCTATGTCTGTACCGATGTTGGTTACCATATTCATGTTCGCTTTCTCATGGCAGTGGTCAGACAGCTTCTATACGAATCTGTTCTATACCAACACCACGCAGAGAGTTCTGATTCCTGATATCGTAACGATTCCTAAATCTCTCGATACAGTTTATGCCGCTCAGATCACCTATGAAAAGGCTATCAGAAATACCTGTGGTTTGATGATTCTCGCTCCTCTCGTTGTTATTTATCTGTTTGCACAGAGAACCCTGATCGAGGGCGTTGAGCGCAGCGGTATTACCGGCTGATCTTGTACTGAACATATCAGTTTACAAACCAATAACAAAAAGGCACGAATCGCGAGGTTCGTGCCTTTGCTTTATGTGACCGGCGATATGAGCTTGACGTTTGCTGTTTTTATAATTTTACGTTTGAGGCAGAAATTTAATGAAAAAGGGATTGACTCTTTAAAATAAGTGGTATATAATTTTCGGGATAGATTGAATAACATCAGCGCTTGGGGGACGCAACAATCGTTGCACTTGTTAAAAGATCTCATGCGCATGAAAAAGGAAGCTGATTGAAGTATGACGATGATTGAAAACAAATGTTTTGATGAAGAGAGAGCGCTTTACGGCGCGAATGGACTTGCGGTCAAAAACTGTCGTTTCGACGGTCCTGCGGACGGCGAAAGCGCCTTTAAAGAGGGAAAGAACATATCGGTTGACGACTGTTATTTTAACCTGAGATATCCTTTTTGGCATGATCATGGACTTACTATTGCGTCCTCTGAAATGACTCCGCTTTGCCGTGCTGCATTGTGGTACTCTGACGGAATTGAGATCAATGATACAAAGCTGCATGGCATAAAGGCTCTTCGCGAGTGCAGCGGAATAAAAATGAAAAATTGCGATGTTGTATCGGCGGAATTCGGCTGGTCGGTGCACGACGTAGAGATGAATAAATGCACGATTGAGAGCGAATACTTCATGATGCGCTCTGATAATCTGCATTTTACGGATGTTACTATGAAGGGGAAGTACTCTTTCCAGTATATATCCGACTCGGTCTTTGAAAACTGCACTTTTGACACCAAGGACGCGTTCTGGCACGCAAAGAATGTAACCGTGAAGAATTGTACCGTAAAGGGCGAATACCTCGCTTGGTACTGCGAGGACGTGACTTTTGACCATTGCAGGATAATCGGCACACAGCCGCTTTGCTATTGCAAAGGTCTGCGCCTGATAGATTGCGAGATGATTGATACGGATCTTAGCTTCGAGCGCTCGGAGGTTGCGGCAACGCTCACCGCTCCGATTGTAAGCATTAAAAATCCGCTCGCGGGAAGTATATACGTTCCTTCGGTCGGAGAAATAATCATGGATATTGATGAGGCAAAGGGAAGCATCATCACAGCTGACACAGTAAACAATTGAGAAAAATGCCCTTCAACCGCTTTGTTTAAGACGGTTGAAGGGCATTTACATTGTTTATAATACGTCAAGCTTTGCGGCTATGCCGTCTATGGTATAGAATATATCATCAGCTTTAGCCTGAATCACATTGTGCTTGTCGCTGCCGCCGAAGAAGCGGCAACCTGCACGTTTGCACTGTGTGAAAAAGCGCTTGTACTCTGCCATCGCGTCGTTGTCGTCGAGAATCGTTTTGAGACACGATGTGTTTAGCTCTATGTCGATATTATTCTCTTTTGCCGCGCAGGCGCATTCATAAAACTGTGCGTCCGATATGTTGCCGAGTATTCTTGAAACGGAATCGGGCTTTTCGCCGCAGGGGAAAAACGGATGAACTATGCCGGTTATATAGTCTTTTGCCATTTTGTGAGTGGCAACTTCATAGAATGATTGCACAAGATAATCGGCGTGCTTTTCGGGAGCTTCATATCCCGCTGGAAGGACAAAGCCTCTCATGTGCGTATGCGAATGAGGAACCAATACATAATCGAGCATCTCGGCCTTTTTGGGTGTGATTGCGAGCATATGGTTGGCGTATTCGGTTTCGCATCCGATAAGAACTTTTATCGGGAACGAACTGCGGTCGCCGAGCTGAGAGTTTATCTGCATGATGTGCTCTGTATTTTGATTTTTGTACCACGGGCTTGCTCCGTTTACGTCTTCGTCCCAATAATGGTTCGAAAACCCGATGGTTTTGAGCCCGTTTACTGGGCCGTATTCAATATATTTGATTGGATCGGCGGTCGCCTGAGCGCAAAGCGATATTGCTGCATGTACGTGAATATCTGATTCGGTGAATGTCATAATGTCTCCTTCAATAAGCTGTATACTGTGTTGTAAAGACGTTCTTCCGCTGTTTTCTTGTCCGGTATGCCGGGTATGTCTGTTGTAGGTACGATCTTCAGCGCGCCGGGTATGGCGGGATCACCTTTGACCGCACCGCTTATTATATAACATGGCTTGTCATATTTTGCAGAAAGGCGGGCTACTCCTGCCGGAAGCTTGCCGTTTTCCGTCTGGCTGTCTGTACAGCCCTCGCCTGTTAAGACGACATCTGCGCCTTTGATTTTTTCTTCAAGGTTTATTAGGTTTGATATCGTGTCAAACCCCGGCGACAGCGTTCCCGACAGATAAAACTTCACCGCCGCACCTAAACCGCCGGCCGCTCCGCTTCCCGGGAAGTCCGCGATGCCGTTATCGAGAAAAGCGGCATAATGCAGCATGCCGGCTTCCAAAGCTTCAACGTCGGACGGTGAAGCGCCTTTCTGAGGGGAATATACATAAGATGCGCCGTTTGCGCCGCAAAGCGGGTTGGTTACGTCGCAGCAGGCAATGAATTCGGTATCGGAAATAAGCGGATCAAGACCGTCGAGATCGATGCTACATATGTCGCACAGCGTTCCTCCAGTAGGGATGAAGCTCTCTCCCTTTGCATTTTTGAATACAGCGCCGAGAGCGGAAGCCATGCCCGCGCCGCCGTCATTGGTGGACGAACCGCCGAGCCCAATGATAATTTTTTTCGCGCCGCGTTCAAGCGCCGCTTTGGTCATAAGACCTAAGCCGTAAGTGGTTGTCTTGCGCGGATCTCGCTTGTCCGGAGGTATTAATCCGAGACCTACCGCAGAAGCGCATTCTATCAGCGCTGTTTTTCCTGAAAAAGCAAATTGCGCCTTGATGCTGTTAAAAAGCGGATCGACAGTTTCAATTTCGATGATATCGGCGTCGTTTGCAAAAACAAACGCTTCTGTCATTCCTTCGCCTCCGTCCGAAACGGATATTACCTCGGCAGAGTGACCGAGGGCTGAAGCGGCCTGCGCTGCATTTTTGCCGGCTTCGATCGATGTAAGCGTTCCTTTGAACGAATCAAAAGCCATGAGAATTCTCATTTGTGGTATTTCCTCCCGTTAATAATTGTAAAAGCGCGGTATATCTGCTCGTAAAGCACTACGCGCATCAATCTGTGCGGCAGGGTCATTTTTGAAAATGACAGCCGCATGTCACAGCGTGATTTTACGCCGTCGGC
>CAZVSW010000022.1:0-17554 GCA_964630005.1 uncultured Ruminococcus sp.
GGATGAAGCGTTTTTGCGGAGAGACAAGACGCTCAAATAAGGCAATGCAAACAGTCTTTGAAAAATGCGGCTATCGACTGGATCTGATCGAAGAGGAATATTACCATAATCCGGATGAAAGTGCATACAAATATGTATTGGAATCAGAATGAACGAGATTGCGATATATATACATAGGAGATCATAAAATATGAGAAAATGGTGTGTAGAGGATTGGGAATTTGAATTAACTGTTATTAACGGAAAAGCAGCTCATTGCAGACTCGGTTTAGAAACGGGTGACAGATTCGTTTTTTCATACGAATGCCCTGCCGGGATTTGCCCCAGAGTAATGACGGAAATGTTTACATGGTGTGAAGTCATCCGGTGCGGCGGCGACTTTACATACAGGGGCGAGCCGAATAAATATGAAATGGTCAGACAGTGTCCTTGCGGATGTATTACATTTCAACTTAAAGCTGCGCCTATCAACAGAGATGAAAACGGAAAGCCAATGCCCAACAATCCAAGACCGGAGGGATAATATGAAAAAGGTGCTTGTTACCGGCGGAACGGTATTTGTCAGTCGCTATATAGCCGAGTATTATGCGCGCAAAAACTTTGATGTTTATGTTTTGAACAGAAATACCAGAAGTCAGAGCGAAGGCGTTACCCTGATCGAAGCGGACAGAAGAAACTTGGGCGACGTACTGAAGCCGCACCATTTCGATATCGTCTTCGATGTTACTGCATACAACGCAAGCGACGTAAACTGTCTGCTCGATGCTTTGGGCAGCTTCGATGATTACATACTGATCAGCTCAAGCGCCGTATATCCGGAATACTGCACACAGCCCTTTACCGAAAATACTCCTGTCGGTGAAAACAGGATATGGGGTAAATACGGAACAGGCAAAATCGAAGCTGAGCGCGCCTTACATACAAGAGCTCCGCGTGCATATATCATACGTCCTCCCTACTTATACGGTCCGATGAACAATGTTTATCGCGAAGCTTTTACTTTCGATTGTGCGCTGGCAAACCGTAGATTTTATATACCCAAAGACGGCGACCTGAGACTTCAATTCTTTCACGTGAAAGATCTTTGCAGATTCATGGATGTTTTGATCGAAAACCATCCTGAGCAAAAGGTTTTTAATGTCGGCAATGAGGAAACTGTTACAGTCAAGGAATGGGTCAGGCTCTGTTACAAAGCAGCCGGAAAACATGCCGAGTTCGTAAACGTTCATAAAGAAACCGAACAGCGTAATTATTTTTGTTTCTATGACTATGATTACTGCCTCGACATAAGCAAACAAAAAGAGCTTATGCCGACGACAGAATCTATTGAAGATGGTCTGCGCGAAGCGTTTGAATGGTATCTCGGTCATACCGACGAGGTGAACAAAAAGCCTTATATCGCTTATATCGATAACAATCTTGCGGTTTTTAAGTAATTCCGGGAGCTAAACCACAAGTCGAGCGAGCTAAACTACCGGTCGGTTGAATATACGACGGATCGGATGCTACAATGCAGACATCAAAACCAAGGAGCGAAGAGACTATGAAAAAACAGACTCTCGGAAATAAGATAGCGGCACTGCGCAAGGAAAAAGGAATGACACAGCTTGACCTTGCAGAGAAAATGGGCGTTACGGATAAAGCGGTGTCAAAGTGGGAGCGCGATCTATCATGCCCTGATATCGGCTCGATTCCCAAGCTTGCGGAAATTCTCGGCGTATCGCTCGACGAGCTTATGCAAGACAAAGCAGATGCAAAAGAAAACCTGTCAAACAACAAGATCGAAGCTATTGTCAACCTTGCTTTGAAGGGCATAGCCTTGGCAATGGGAATAGCGGTAGCAGTTCTTTCCTTTATGAATCAGATCGAAATCAAATCGGCGATCGGAATGCTGGGAATCGGACTTGCTTGTCTTTCTATTTCTCAGTTTTCGGGGAAAGATGGCAAAAAATGATCGCGGCAGGGGATTTATTTTTCATATACCAAAACGCGCCCTAAGCTTTTATCTATCATTCGATTATTCAATTTGAATCCGAAAGCGGACAGCAATTCTTCTGCGCCTTCGGCGTCAGAATACAATCTGACCCGCTTCAGCCAATATATCATTTCCTCTTCGGAGAAGCCATATTGTTCAAACCGGGTATGCGATTGCATTTTGTTTGTGTTCAGACAATGCAGGATCATCTTCCCTCCCGGAATCAAAACACGATATGCTTCAGCTATGATCGCCTGAATCTCTCTGCACTCTTCCAATCCCGCATTGGAACAGACCGATGTGAACATTGCATTATCAAAAGGGAGCTTCCATAGTGAGGCGGCGATTCCCAAGCCGTTTATATTATAGTATTTAGCGAGTGCATCGGCATTCTTGGCACAGACAAAGTCAATGTCCACTCCTATATAGTAATCATTGTCTTTCATATTCTTCATAACGGCATTAGTGCCGCCTCCCGCGCCTATCGTCAGCTCAAGAATACGGTTTTCTTTCAGATATAAGACATTATCGGAGTAAAACTTCCAAAACGAAGGGTTTCGTTCTTGAAATTTCGAAGCTTGATTCGCTTTTTGCTCACCGTTGCTAATTTTCGAGCTTATCGAAATTGCTTTGATCAGCGAGTCCGTATCAATGTCGTCGCTCAACTCGTTTCTTCCGGAAATCCATAAAGGTTTTCCAACTTCCGCATAGTGTTCTAAGCGACGAACAAATTCCGCTTTATCCGGAATAACCGATTTGAAAAACAATTCTGCATTCTTGCGATGACCTTCGAAATCGTGGGGATAGAATCGTTCGTCGTTTTGTTTTGTGAATTCCTTCAGGGTGTCAATATCATCCCAAAACAAAACCTCATCCAATGCGTTCAAAATCATATACTGTTGCTCCTTTTTGTGATTTTGCTTATTTTAGCATGTTGGAATCGTAAATACAAGACTTGTCTTTTTTGAAATTTTATGGTACAATATATATGTAAAAACCACAGCCGGGAGCACCCATTACAGTGCTCCCGGCTGTATTTTGTATATACTATGCTTTTAGGGAATATCGAAATATGCACCGATAGCAGGCGACATGCCATCGTCATATTTCAGCCAACCGCTTGTAAGCGCGTATTTTGCAATATAGCCGATGGTATGACCTGTTGTGCATATGGGTTCAAGCAATGCATCAACCGTCATTTTATTATCGCGAATATGTTTGGGTAGATCTTCGCTCAGGATATTCCTGACTGTTTGATTGATGTTGTCTAACATCTCCATAAGTGACTTATACAATTCTATTTGAACGGCTGCGCGTTCGATGACACTCGTACTGTGATTCTTCTCTTGACAGAACTTTACGAATGCATTATGAGTGCTTTGACTCATAACAGCAACCTTTGGAACGTATTTTTCATCCTTTCTATAGGCATATCCGTATTTGACAAGCTTTTCCGCGGCGGAAATATCCGTTGGTTTCTTATTTTCTACCATAAGACGCAGTTCACGGATCTCGTCCTCCGACAGGAACACGGGCGTTCTTCCGCTACATGTGAAACAGTAATATGAATAACCGTAATTCTTGCAACTAAATCCCACGCCTTCCGGTGCGAAATCACATTTTTCAAAACCAACCACATCCCAAACGCCTTTATCCGGTCTCTTGGTGTTACCGAGCTTAGTTTTCGGCGTGCTCCCGCAAAGTGAATACAAGCCTTTATATAAATAAGGCAGAATCATCCATTTTGCTTCCTCATAACTTTGATATTCCCCGTAATAACACAAACCGGCTTCTCGGTACTGCGCAATCAAGATGTCGATGTATTCGGTTAAAAGCGAGATCAATTGCGGCATGATTCCTTCGTAATAAAAATGGAGCTTCTGATGCGTTTCACGGTTAATAATAGGAAAATTTGTTTCGTATTTATCGCCGTTTTTGACAAGCCGCGTCTGCCACTCCAGATGCCTTACCGTATCTTCCATATCCGCCAGCGCGACGCCCACTTCGATCGCAAGGTCCTGCACAGTCATAGGATTATCATAGCACGCAAGAAAAACATTCTGATTTAACTTAGGATCCATAAGCGTCCAAGGCTGACCGAGGTCTCCTGGTCTCGTGCAAATGTTTGTATATACGATCTCTTCGGGATTATAACTTCTTTTACCAAATTCTCTTGCCATATCCATACCTTCTTTCAAAATTTGTCTTGTACGGAAAAGCCGCTGCTTTACCGTGTTTTCAGAAAGTGAGAGCGACGATGCAATATCGCGAAGATTTCTGTTTTCTATGTAATAGGCGACGACGATGTCACGGTAATCACTCTTGATAAACGCCAGCACACGCCGAAGCAGAGCGAGCTGCTCTGCATGTATCATTTCATCAAGGATACTTTCGCCCTCGTCTTCTATCTCATAATCGCCGATGTCGAAACCGGTTACCGACTCGTTACGGTTATGCTTTTCGGCCGCCCATACAAAGTAACGGTTGCGCGCGATCTTCCATACCCACGCCGAGAAGCTTGTAGGAATTGTCCCCTTATTCAAAGCCGTGATGATCTGCAAAGCAATATCCTGCGTCAGATCCTCCGCCTCGGTGTTGCTGCCCGTCCTTTTCAGACAGAAATAAAACAGCTTTTCCATATAGTTTTCGGCAAACTCTTTTACAAGCCGATCGCGCATTTCATTCGCTTCCTGCATTCTCTCGCCTCCTTTCACCCATATAGTGTGGCATTTTTGAATTTGGTTACATTGATTTATAAAATAATATCATAAAAACGCGTATCGGTCAATATCAACACAGCCGGGAGCACCCATTACAGTGCTCCCGGCTGTTTCATTTATTCATATTCAAAATATGGCTTGGTTCTGTTGCAGGTAAAATTGTAATAGCATTGTCTCGCATTTATAAACTGGTATGCCATTATCAAAAGCGGACGTATTTCGGGATTGCTCCATTTATGATAGACCTTAATAACGCCATCATTCAGCGTCAGGCTGTCCTCGTTCAATAATCCGTACTTCACAAGCAAAGGTTCGATCTCCAGGAAACGATCAATTGAGATACCGATCTTTTTCGCCATCATTTCAGCGGTATACTGGCTCGATTCCGTTGATGTTTGCGTGAAAATAACCGCTCTGAGTCCGTCGTCGGATGCGAGCAGAGAGAAGAATTCCCCGAAATTCTGCTCAGACATGATCTTTTTTGATATTTCCGGTGTATCGCAAACAGCGCAGAAGAACGGAAAATCTTCTACAAGGCTCAGATAAGTCGTGCCATTATCATTAATGATCTGCGACGTAATCTGCTGGTTTCCGCGATTTTTCTCGATGGCATCGCACAGCGAAAGACGCGTATCATTACCGAAATATGCAACCTGCAGTGTCCATACCGTTTCAAATAGAAATCGGAATATATCAAAACCTTTTTCTTTATTGAGCATTTTCTGAACGCAGAAATCAAACAAATAATCAAGCATTTCATCTTGCGAACAGTCGGAAATTTTCTTTTCTATATCGAATAATGCATCGATTGACACACCCAGCGCCTTTGATATTGTCGGCAGTAAATACGTGTCGGGAACTCCGCCATTCTCCCATTTGGAAACAGCCTGACCCGAAACACCTAATAACCCTCCAAGCTGCTCTTGCGTATAGCCCTTGGTTTTTCTGTATATTGCGATCTTTTCACCTATTTTTAGTTCCATATTAAACTCCTTATATTTGTTATCACCGGCTTGATCTCATTATAACGCAAATCGCCGTTTGATACAATGGAGTCTATATTACGTTTTCCAAACGGGAGTTGAATTCAAGCACGACATGCATTCATTTCATTCAAAGCTGTGCCGGTAATATACGATAGATTCTTTGCATCAGACGCTACAGCCCGTCCTGAAAGAAGCGATAAAGCGAAAGCCCCTGAAAAGCTTATGTTTTCAAGGGCTTGTTGATTAACCGCTATAAAACAGATTCCCGAAAATAAATCGGTGTGTTTTCTGTGCCGGAATCCCTATTTTCCCGCATGATTCTGACGTGACAATTGCCGCGTCAGAATCATGGGGTGTTGTTTTTATTATTTGGCTTTCGGATACTCGTTGCAAAGAAGATACAACGGCGCTTCGTCCTCGTCGATCACGGGGAAACGCCCCATATCCTCATAAAAACGATTGTCGGTGTTATCGTCATTGACCATCGACACCTCGCCGATAAGTACCTTACCGCTGCCCTTTTCTGCCCAAAACGCATGGTACTGATAGGGCGGCAGAGTAATCGACTCGCCGGGAAGCAGGCGCAGCTTTGTTCCCGCCGGAACAGTGCGCACATGACCGTCGGTGGTTACCGTCACCGGAGTATCTGCAAGAGTGTCGTCCTCGGCACGGTTATATACCTCGACAACAAGCACGCCGCCTCCGCGGTTGATGATGTCCTCCATTTTATTATAGTGATAATGCATCGGAGAATATTGGTCTTCATCAGAGATCAGAATCTTTTCGGCGTATGTCTTTTTGCAGTCGGGCTCGCCGAGCTTACCGTTCCTGATGGTGAAAAGAAACAGTCCTGTCTTTTCAAAATCGCCCTTGCCGTAATCGGTTATATCCCAGCCGAGCATATGCTCTCTTATTTCATCATATTCATGGCCTTTTCCCTTCCACTCATCGGGCGTAAACCACGCAAACGGCGGCAGAGAAAAGTTCTGTGATCTGATGAATTCGATATTTTCCTTTAAAATACGGTTGATTTCAGAACGCCTCATGACTTATTTGTTGATGGTCTTAAGGTATTCGATGGCCTTCTGCACGCATTCAAGCGAATCCCAACCGAGACACGGTCTGTCCTGCTCGACGACGATCCACTTTGCGCCTGCCTTCTTTGCGGCTTCGAGAATGGGCGGGAAATCCTGCACGCCGTGTCCTGCGGGACGGAAAGCGAAATCGCCCTCATCTGCCTGACGCTCGGTCGGCTTGATGCCGATAAGCTCGTAAAGACCGGACTTGGACTCGCGGTTTTTCATAACAAAGTCCTTGATATGAACGACGGGAGCGCGTCCGCTGTACTTGGTGATATAGTCTACCGGATTTTCGCCGGCAACGTTGACCCAGCAGGTATCCTGCTCGGTCTGAAGAAGATCTGCGGGTACGCTTTCGAAAAGGATGTCATAGCCGTATTTATCGCCGATCTTGACAAATTCGAAATCATGGTTGTGATAAAGCATCTGAATGCCGTATTCCTTTGCCTTTGAAGCCATTTTCTTAATGTCCTCAATGGTTTCTTCGAAACGGTCGCCGCCGGGGCGTCTGTGCTCATCGGTGTAAGGTACTGCTATATATTCACAGCCGATAGTCTTGTAATCGGAAAAGCACTTATCGGGGTCGACAAGCATTTCATCAAGCGCAACATGCGCAGAAATGCCCTTGAGCCCAAGCTCATCCAGCCACGCTCTGATAGTCTTGGCGTCGTTGCCGTAAAGTCCGGCAAACTCAACGCCGTCATAACCCATTTCACGAATTTTTTTCAGCGTGCCGTAAAAATCTTTTTCCGAATGATCACGTACAGAATAAAATTGAACTGCTATTGGAAACATAATAAACCCTCCGTAATGAACGCTGCACCGCAGATCGCGGCGCGCGGTTTAGGCAGAAACGATGTCGCTTCTGATTATAAGTAGTTTAACACTGTTAGCCGTCGGTGTCAACACATAAAATGAAAATAAAGGCTTTTTTGAATCAAAAAATATTTTTTTCGCCTTATTCCCCTTGACAAAGGCACTACCTTGTATTACAATATAGTAGTACTTTCAGACCATTGATATTCAACTGATTTCCTTCTTTTTTCAGAAGGAGCTGCATAAAAATTTAAGCGCGACCTAACTTTATCACAATATGCGCTTATGCCTTATCGGAAAGAGAGCAGTATGCCTGTATTCGACAAATCGCAGCTGATGCGCGGAGCGCTTGAAGGCGTGATCCTCAAAATAATCAGCATTCACACCACATACGGATATGAAATACTTGAACTGCTCAAAAAAAGCGGCTTTATTGACATATCCGAAGGTACGATCTATCCTATGCTCCTTCGGCTTGAACGCCAGGGCAGCATTACCTCTGAGCTGAGGAACTCCCCTCTCGGTCCGAAACGCAAATACTATATCATTACCGAAGCAGGCAAACGTTATTTAAACGAATTTGTCGAAAGCTGGAAATCGCTTTCAGTCTCCGTCAGCGGAATCATCAATATAAGCAAGGAGGGTGCGGGCACATGACGTCGGAACAGCAAAAGGCGCTCAAACGGGTATCTCCGCCAAACAGAAAAATCATTCTGAAAATGCAGCGCCACCTTGAAACATATTATATAAACGAGCTCGACTATGAGCAGACGATCTCCGATATCATCGGCATGGCGCTCGAATACGAAGAACGCGGCGAAAGCTTCAGCGACGGCATAGGCGACTGCGCGCTGTTTTGCCGCGAGCTTGTAAATAACCTCCCACTGCAAAGCAGAGGAGAGCGCATCTTCGATCTGATACGCTGGGTGCTCTGCTGTGTCGGAGTGTTCATTCCGGTTGTGTGGATCTTGTCGTTTATGTCCTACATGCCGTCGGAAAGCCGCTCTGTGTTGCTTTATGCGCCCGTCGGCTTCCTCACAAGATATCTTACCTTTACTATCGTAATGGTATTCGGTCTGTTTTATGTCAAACGCAACGTATATCACTCACAAACGCTGGTATGGTCGCTGTATTTTCTTATCTTGCTTCTGACCTGCATGTTTGTCAACTTTGTGCCCGGAAACGCTCTTTCTCAGAAAATAGTATCTTTAAACATAATAATTTGGGTAGTATGCTTCGCCGCCGCTGTTGTTGCAGCATCTCTTGCCAAGCGCTATATCGCGAAGAAATACGCCAGAAAAAACCGCAACATATGAAAGGAATTAAAATGGATCTTTTTGCAAAATGTTTTGAACCCTCCCTCGCCGACGAAGCGAAAGCGAGAGGAATTTATCCGTATTTTCACGCGCTGGAATCCCGCCAGGACAAGGAAGTTGTCATGGAGGGCAAACGCCGCATAATGCTCGGCTCTAATAACTATCTCGGGCTCACCACAAATGAGCGCGTCATCGAAGCAGGTATCAAGGCTCTCGAGCAATACGGCACCGGCTGTTCCGGCTCGCGCTTCCTGAACGGTACTCTTCAGCTGCATCTTGAACTCGAAGCTGAGCTTGCAAAATTTTTACGCAAAGAAGCTGTCTGCACTTTCTCCACCGGATTTCAATCCAACCTCGCCATAATCAGCGCCATTGCGCGCCACGGTGACTACATAATCAACGACAAAGAAAACCACGCGAGTATCTATGACGGCTGTCAGCTAAGCTACGCGAAGCGCCTCTTCTATAAGCACAACGACATGGCTGAGCTTGAAAGAATTCTTCAGACAGTCGAAGGCAAGGGCGGCATACTCATCGTTACGGACGGCGTTTTCTCCATGAGCGGCGATATCGCCAATCTGCCCGAGATCTGCCGCCTGGCAAGACAATACGGCGCAAGAGTCATGG
Source organism: uncultured Ruminococcus sp. (assembly GCA_964630005.1). Classification (GTDB taxonomy): domain Bacteria; phylum Bacillota; class Clostridia; order Oscillospirales; family CAG-382; genus UBA1206. The sequence continues at coordinate 9,520 of CAZVSW010000022.1, forward strand.
TCGACGATGCTCACGGTCTGGGTGTTATCGGCGAAGGCGGCAGAGGTACTGCAAGCTACTTCGGACTTGAAGATGATGTTGATATATACATGGGAACATTCAGCAAATCATTGGCAAGCCTCGGCGGATATATGGCAACAAGCAAAGAAGTAGCCGAATATGTAAGACACAAATCCCGTCCGTTCATATTCTCGGCTTCTATTACACCCGCAAGCTGCGCTGTAGCTCTTACTGCACTCAGATACCTTGAAGATCATCCGGAGCTCGTCACCCGTCTCGCTTCCCTTTCAAACTACGCAAGAAAGCGCTATAAGGAAAAAGGAATCGGCATTATCGAAGCAGAAACTCCGATCATCCCGATCTATACAAAAGATATCATCGATACACTCGAAAAATCCAAGGCTATATACGAAAAAGGCGTGTACCTCAATCCCGTACTCCCGCCGGCAACTCCTCCCGACGCATGTCTGCTCCGCACGAGCTATATGGCGTCGCTGAACGAGGCTCTTATCGACGAAGCAGCTGAGATCATCGCATCCGTCATCTGCCATGAATAAGGTTGCCGTCGTCACCGGGGGCAGCTCCGGCATAGGCAAGGCTACAGCGGCAATGCTCGCTGCAAACGGCTTTACTGTATTTGAATTCAGCCGGCGTGATATCCCGCAGGAAGGCGTCAATCATGTTTTTGCCGATATAACAAATTCAGAAACAGTGCATTCAGCCGTGAACAGCGTCGTCGAAACAGCCGGAAGAATTGATCTGCTTGTCAATAATGCCGGCGCAGGAATATCCGGAGCAGTGGAATTCACAGATGATTCTTCAGTTGAATTTTTAGTAAACGTGCTGTTTTGCGGCATGGATAAGGTTACAAGAGCCTGCCTCCCGCATCTGCGCGCATCAGGCGGACGTATCGTCAACATCAGCTCGGCGGCGGCAATGCTTCCCGTACCATTCCAGACGTACTACAGCGCAATGAAGTCGGCGGTAAATGCCTATACGCTTGCACTCGCAAACGAAGTAAAACGCTTCGGCGTAACCGTTTGCGCCGTAATGCCGGGCGACACCAATACCGGCTTTACCTCCGCGAGGAACAAGCTCACCGAGGGCGACGACATTTACGGCGGCGCCGTCAGCCGCTCGGTCGGAAAGATGGAAAAAGACGAAACTCACGGCGTACCCGCCGAAAAGGTCGCCAAAGCGATATACCACGCTTCGACCCGCAAACGCCCGAAACCGCTTACCGCAGTGGGCGCAGATTATAAGCTGCTCTGCGGACTTTCAAAGCTTCTTCCGTATAGCGTGGTAAACAAGATAATCGCCATGCTGTATGCAAAATAAAAAATTAAGAGCGTGTTCGAATAACGTGAACACGATCTTGATTTTTTAGAACCATTTTACCTTTAAAACAAAGTTTTTGGTGTTTTTATACCCGGATTTATCGTAATATCTTTCGTGCATTTCGTCGTTAACCGCCTGAAGTTCAACGCACGACGCGCCTTTTTCGGCTACGCGGCGTTCCAGCTCATGCAAAAACAAAGTGCCGATTCCTCGGTTTTGCCATTCATACGCTATAACGATCTCGTCAAGAGTATAGCCGATTATATCGTCATACTGCTTGAAATAGCCCATGGCAAACCCGATTGGACTGCCTTCCTTTTCAAGAATGAGCGCATACGCGCCGTCGATCGTCAGTACCTGACGAATTCGTTTATAAGCAGTCGCGTCTGTCCAGCATCCGTCCTCACGCTCGTTATAATAAGAAACATAAAGAGACAGCACGGCTTTGATGTCGTTTTCGGTCATGACACGGACCGTCATATCTTTTATATAAGTAATTTCATTATCCATATTTCTTCACATGATTTTTTATCGCTTCAAATGTTTCAGCGCTTATATCGTGCTCGATCTTGCACGCGTCCTCCGCGGCAACCTTTTCGTCAACGCCAAGCTTCACGAGCAAAGCCGTCAAAAGGCGATGGCGTTCATAAATGTTTTCCGCAATCTTCCTTCCGGCTTCAGTCAATGCAATATATCCGCTCTTATTATCCATAACGATAAGCTCGCCTTGGCGCAAAAGCGACATTGCGCGCGACACGCTGGGCTTTGAATAGCCCATATACTCCGCCACGTCAAGAGAACGAACCGCTCCCTTTTGCGAAAGTATGAGTATTGTTTCGAGATACATCTCTCCCGATTCCTGAAGATGCATTTTTACCTCCCGTTCTGTAGCGCCAATCGTTTTCGACCGATATGAATAATAATGAGTCGAAAAATACAACGATTAATTGTTCAGCTTAAATTACGAAACGATAAATCCGTTAAAAGTTGCGGTTGCGACGGCATGTCCGAGCTCGTCGTGTATGTCTATCTTATAGCAATTCGTCCTGCGCCCGCGGCGTATTGCAGATGCTTCGGCGATAAGCCTTTTTCCCTTTGCAGTTGAAAGGAAAGTTATAGAGCTTGAAAGAGTGACGGCCTTTTCGCCGACAGCATAGTTAGCGACCGCAAAAGCGAAATCGGCAAGCGTAAAGATCGCGCCGCCCATGATACCGCCCTCGGCGTTTTGCATGATTTCGGATATATCTGCCGAAATCACCGCTCCGCCCTCGGAAACGCTGTCTATCGACGCGCCTGCGGCGTCTGTAGCAAAGCGGTCTTTTTTGAATTTTTCTCTGAGTTCATCAATATTCATTTCAGTGTACTTCCCTGATAAATTAATTTTTGCAAATATGAAATCAGCCGCGGAAGGCGGCTGTTTTGAAACGTTTTCAGCAACCGCGGCCGCGAGTAACGAAGCCAAAAAAACTTTGACGCTGTAATTATAATACTAATATGTTAAAAAGTCAACAGAGAGGTATCATTTCCTAACGTTTGTTTCGTGTTTTTTTGCATAAAGGTGTTGACAAGCACGATTAAATATGTTATTATTGTGTTGCTAAATGTTTCAGACATTAATATTTAGCACCGAAAAAAATCATTATTTAGAAAGGCTCACTACTATGAAAAAGTTTCTTTCACTTCTTCTCAGCTGCCTCCTTTGCGCAGCATGCGTAGCTCTGTGCGTATCTGCCGGCGAGTACGATGCTCCCGCCAGCCTTCTTCCCGATCCTGACGGCGAAATGACCGTTTCCGGATGCGACGTTGTTGTAAACAGCAATGGTTCTGTTACCATTACTCTCAACGCAGATGAAGCTACCATCAAAATGGTTTACAAAGACGGCACTACCATTTATGATGAACCCTACTCCGAAATCGCTAACTATCCCTACATCGCTTACTGGTATGATGCTCCCTCGACCGTAACGACCGTTGAAGCTCACGCTCACTACGCTCGTAAGGATAAGGGCGACGAAGGCGCTGACCTTTACATTTCCGGTATGCAGGCTTCTCCCGCTTACTATGAGCTCGGTTCTGCCACTACCAATTACGGCGTTTGGGACATCTACGAATACCTCAAGAACGGCAAAGGCACAGATTTCGTTACCGGTGATTATGCAGTTCTCAAGTTTTATGACATCGAATACAAGTTCAGAGGCAATGTAGGCGACGAAGTCACCTTCTACTGCTTCAGCACTATGGACGAGATCCCCGACGGCTTCGGCACTGATGTTCCCGATGACGAAGAGCCTTCCGTTGAGCCCTCTGAAGAACCCTCCGTTGAGCCTTCTGTTGAACCTTCCGAAGATCCTTCTGAAGAGCCCTCCGTTGAACCTTCTGTAGAGCCCTCTGTTGAGCCCTCCGTTGCTCCTTCTCAGGCAGAATCCTCCACCTCTTCTACTGAGCCTACCTCCGACAGCGGCATCGTCGCTCTCGCAGTTATCGCTTCTCTCGCAGCAGCAGGTGCAGTTATCGTTAAAAAGTCCAGATAACTTTTAACGGTCATCAATTTTAAAAGACAAATAGGCTGAGTCCCACGACTCAGCCTATTTTTTGCCTATAGAAACAAAGTACTGCTAAGATGGTGGCACACCATCACGCATCCACAAGATGCGTGAGTGTTGCTGCCTATTTTTTGTCCTAATTCTGCGCTGCTATATAATCCATAACGCGCTTCAGCGCTATCGCCACTTCGCTTTTGGTCATAACCGCACTCGGATTAAACTTTCCGTCGGTCGCGCTCATGAATCCGCCGTCTACTGCCGCAGCGGCATAATACCTTTCGTTTTCGGTATAGCCGTCCATATCGCTGAACGCGGGCGGCTGTTTGACTGTCGGCTTAAGCAGCTTATAGATCCACTCGGCGGCAGTCATGCGCGTTATTGCGCCATCCGGCGAAAAGCTTTTTTCGCCGATACCGATTATGCCCATATCGGCAGCCTTTTTAAGATAATCAAGCTTCGCGGTCTTCAGGTTTTCTATGTCATCAAAGCGCAGAGACACCGGAACGTCGGTGTCGGTATTGACGCCCGCCGCGCCAAGAAGCATTACCATAAAGTCCACCCTGCTGACACTGACAGACGGTGAAAAATAGTATTTGCCGTCCCTGCTGGTGAAAGCAACGACCGATTTTTCAGCGAGCGCTATTGCTGCGGCATGAGCCGCATCGTTCTTCATATCCTCAAAAATTATCGCCGATGTGTTTTTCCCCACCTTGAAGGAGATTTCGGTCTCGGGCGAAGCATTGCCAAACGTATCAGTGACCATGACGGTCATGGTGTCCGTACCCGTGTAACCGTATTTTGACGTATAGTATATCTTATTACCGGAGACAAACACACTGCCGTTTTGAGGATATTTAACAATCGACATAGTAGTGTCGTCACCGTCCGGATCATATACGCGCGGCGTTGCTACACAGCAAATGCCGCTCATCGTTTCTTCAGTTACTGCGCTCAGGGTCGGACTGCCGTTTTTTATATCAGATACCGTGATACGGCATGGAATTTCAACGTCATTCCAACCATCGGCGGCGCATTTCACCCTGAATTCCGCACTATTCACATTCTCTGTCGGAACGAATACAAGATACCCAAGTCCCGCCGCCGATATGGTCTGCCCCTCAATAACATCCGCTCCGTTGAGGCAAAGTCTGCCGTCTTCCGTTCTTGGAAGCGTTGTAAGGCTTATATAGCTTATATCCGCCCCGACGGCCTTTTCGAAGTCCTCTTTATCAAGCTCCACATTGCTTCCCTTGGGCGCGCTTTTTTCTATCCTGGTATTCCGTCGCAACCAATCGATAGCCGGCGATATGTCTTCACCGTTTCCCTTCGCCGCAAAACAGCACACTGTCGGCGCAAGCATAAGCGCGGCAAGCACGCTGATAACACTTTTCATTCTCATCGCAATTTGCTCCTTTATAATTGAAATATTATGACGCTCTGCAAATGACGGTGTTTCTGCCCGTCGCCTAATTCTATGCGTGATACAGCGTTAAAATTCCGGCAGTACGCAGAATAACGTCACTCGATTTGGCAAAAATATAGACATAGAGAATCAATGCAGCAAAGTTTTTCAAAGCAACAAAAAATGGCCGGTGGAAAAACCGGCGTTCGCTGCGATAACAATAATCTGCAAAGCGGAATATGATATTACAAAGGATGGTAATTGTGTCAGTCAATAATAATATAAGACGAGGCGACATCTTCTATGCGGATCTTTCACCTGTTGTCGGTTCGGAACAAGGAGGAGTTCGTCCTGTGTTGATAGTGCAAAACGACGTCGGCAACAGATACAGCCCGACGGTAATAGCCGCGGCGATCACAAGCCAGGTCGGCAAATCAAAGCTGCCCACACACATTCAAGTTCATACTGACAGTGGGCTTGCAAAGAGTTCTATCGTGCTGTTGGAGCAAATACGTACGCTTGACAAACGCCGGCTTAAAGACCGCATGGGGCATCTGGACGACGCAACAATGACTCTTGTCAACGACGCTTTAAGCGTAAGTTTTGGACTTTCGGGAGAAAGCTCTTCTTCGGAAGATGTAATTGCATAAATACAGGGCTGTTGCAAATATAAATCTGCAACAGCCCTGTCATATTATAATTTAATAATTTTTCTTCTTATTGATCGCCATGATGACTATATAGCCAACAGTCAGAAGGATAACAACAGCGCCGATCACGAAGAACACGGTCTTATTGCTTGAGCCGTCAGAACTGCCGGATGCAGAAGACGATGCGTTTGAATCATCGGCAGGAGCGGAAGATTCAAGTTCGGGAACGGAAGGCTCTTCGCTTACGTCAGCGGGAGGATCGAGCTGGGGAATGATATCGTTTTCGTTATTGTTGCACTTTGAGCAGGTACGGGTACGTACGCCGGTATTATCAACAGTAGCGGGAGCTAAAACGACCCAATCGCCGTATTCATGACCTTCTGCGGGGATGATCTCGTTTTTAAGCACCTCGCCGCAGGCGGTACACTTCTGAATCACATAGCCATCCTCGGTGCAGGTAGGATCTTTGCTTTCCGTAGGACCTTCGGTGTGCGCAGCCGGAATCTTTGTATAGGAAAGGAGCGTTCCGCAATCCTTACAAGTTGTGCTGTCGTAACCGTCTTTAGTGCAGGTTGCGTCTCTGTGTCCGTTAGTGGTGTTGGCGTGCTTGCAGGCAAGAGAAGGAATCTCTTCGGTTTCCTTTGTTCCGCAAACGGTGCAGGTATGTTCACGGCTGCCCTTGTCCTTGACGGTAGCTTCCTTGGTAACGACCCATTCGCCGAAGCTGTGTGCGATCTTAGGTACTTCGATATTTTCTTCAAGAACCTTGTCGCAGTTAGCGCAGACAACGTTCTTTGAGCCTACTGCGGTGCAGGTAGGTTCTTTGACAATGACGTCCTTCGTGGTCTCGTGAGGGCAGTTGGTCTTGGGAATGACCTCTGTATCCTTAACGCCGCAAACAGTGCAGGTTCTTTCGCGAGAGCCGGTTTCTTCGTCGGTAGCTTCTTTGGTGACTACCCAGTCGCCGTATTTATGTTCGCCGAGAGGGAGCTCGGTTGCAGTTCCGGTGGTTTCTTTGCAATCGGGGCAGGCGAGCTGTGAGTAACCGTGCTCAAGGCATGTGGATTCTTTAATTACGGTTTCCTTATAGTTGGTGGTGACGCTTTCCCACTCATAACCCTCATTCATAGCAAAGTTATAAGCGGCAGAATTGCGGCAGCCTCTGATCGTAACGGCCGCATCGGAATTGAAGATGCCGGCGCTGACTGACTTAACGGTGCAGGGGATATAAACGCTTCTGAGCGAACCGAGATCGGCAAATGCGCCGTTTTCGATGGAAGTGACCTTGAGCGTCTTGCCGTTATAAGTAACTGCGGAGGGGATGGCAAGAGCCGTTACTGATTTATCAGAAACAGCGGAGAGCGACGCAGAGAGACCTTCTTCGTCAACAAAATATGTATTGCCGCCGATGTTAGCCGAAACGGAGCTCTTATTTGCAACGCTGAAATCGATCACATCGTTAGCAGCGTCAAAACTTTCAAGATTTGTGTCGGTAAGCGAAGTATTCTTGAGTTCGATGACTACGTCCTTACCTGCCGCGTCGGCGGAAACGGTAAATTCAAAGGATATTGTAAGATCCTTATCGCCGTAATAAACATCTTTGCCTTCAACGTCACAGGCGAAGAATACGCAGGATTCGTTGTCAACATTGCAGTTGAGTTCCCAGATATCGCCGGAAACTCCGCTGAGCTTTATTGACTTATCGGTAGTTTCGATAAGGCTGTGATCGTATACGAGGTCAAAAGCCACACAGGTGATACCGGTATCGAGAAGATCCTTATCGATGTTTGTGAGCTTCATGGTGAGAGTAAACGTGCTGCCGGCAGTAACGCGACCGACGCTCTGAAACTTCAGCTTGGCATATGTGTCTTCAGCTGATACCGCGACGGTAAACACGGAAATCAGCAGCATAAGCGCCGCCAAAGCGGAAATGATACGCTTTTTCATGAAAAAATTCCTTTCTGTTTTTAAAATTATTCACGGATTTACGACACCGTACGTCAATATTCGCCCTCAAAAACGGCATAAGACGATACGGTACACAGCTATTATAACGTTTTTACGCGTGTCTGTCAATGGGTATTTATCCGCCGGAAAAATAA
>CAZVSW010000023.1:0-17479 GCA_964630005.1 uncultured Ruminococcus sp.
GATCTCGTTCCGATAGAGCTTGGCAACAGCGGCGCGCTTAAGGTCGGCGACAGGGTCTTTGCGATAGGTACGCCATACAGCATGGATCTTGCCGGCACTATGACTACAGGCGTTATTTCGGGCGTCGACCGCAAAGTCAATGTCACCAACGACTACGGAACCGTCACAAAGACCATGACTCTTATACAGACAGATTCCGCTATCAACCCCGGAAACAGCGGCGGTCCGCTTATCAATATGAAGGGGCAGGTTATCGGTATAAACAGTCTGAAGCTCAGCAATTATGACGGTATCGGCTTTGCAATTCCCATTTCGAGCGCCATAGATATTGCCAATGAGCTTATCGAATACGGCGAAGTACGTGATTATAACGGCGAGCTGGTTACCGCTACGCCCAAGCTTAATATAACCATTTCGTCTGTAAGCGACGCGCGTGAACAGTACGTTATTCCCGATGATGCTCCCGAAGGATGCATAGTTCTTGCTGTGACACGAAATTCAGCGGTCTACCGTGCGGGTCTGGAGCTTTACGATATTATAACCGAGTTCAACGGTACAAGGGTCGAGAACAAGGATCAGCTCAGCGAGGCGCTTAATAAGTGCCGTGCAGGTCAGACGGTCACGATGAAGCTATACAGAATCAACCGTGACGGTTCAGGCAGGGAATTGGAGATAAGATTCGCTCTTGATTCAGTGCAGTAATCAACGATAAGAAAATAAAATGCATCACATTGCGCAAAAAGCGTTCTGTGATGCATTTTTTTAATAAGTAAACATAGCTACTATGTCATCAATCGTCATTTTGAAATTCCAATATATCGCCGGCATCGCAGTCAAGAACCTCACAGATTGCCGCAAGTGTGGAGAACCTGATTGCGGTCACCTTGTTATTCTTGATCTTTGAGAGGTTTACGTTGGAGATTCCGACGCGCTCGGCAAGCTCATTCAGCGAGATTTTTCTCTCGACCATCATTCTGTCCAGACGAAGTACGATCTTTCCCATTTTGTGTTCCCCTTCAAAGCAGCCCCGAGACGTCGTTTTCAAGCTTGACGCCGTACGCAAACGCTTGTGACAGGCAGAGTATTACGATGCCCATGATAAAGCCGCCTATACCCGTTACGCACTCGACAGTTTCGTTTTCGATCACCAATCGCGCTATTATGCTCATTATCAGACCGATGGCGGGAACGGCTATTGAAAAGATGCCGATCTCTCTTACCATGCGCGTATTATCGTTTTGGAAGGGCGTGCGCTCTTCGGATTTTTTAAATATCAGATAGATGTTTCTGAAGACCATCGCCATAAGCAGAAATATAAGGAATGCGGCAATCGCGAATAATACGAATGCTTTGGCGTCGACAGCTCCGTCGGAAACGGGTACGGTGATTTCAAAGCCATATACCGAAAGCTCAATGCTGTTACCCACAGCCGCTTTGCTTATAAGGCTTTCGAACCACTTTGGGACTATTGCCGCGCATAGGGCCGACAGCGCCGCGAGCCAATGTAAAACTTCGATCACTTTGGCGACAATCTTTACTGTTTTGTTCATTGTTTTCATAGTTTGCTCCTGAAAATAATCGATTTGCCGTCTTTGGACCGGCAACGCTATTATACCATGCGTTTTAATGTTTGTCAATGGTAATTTAACGATAAACATTAAATTTTTTATTCTCTACATTAAAAACAAAAGCTGTAGAATGTGATGATCTTACATGCTACAGCTCTGATTCTGTTTAGTTGTTTATTGCGTTGAGCTCTTTTTCTGCGTCGATGGATTTTCCGTCTAAGATCAGCTCAAAGTGCAGGTGGGGCGCATCTGCGCATTCTACCTTTGCCGTATCTCCGACAGTACCTATGATATCTCCGGCGGCGATATTTGCGCCGACCTTCACACTGTCAGGCAGGGTGTTTGAAAGATTCTGATAAACGGAAGTAAGACCGCCCTCGTGGGTTATCTTAACCGTTTTTCCCATAAGCGGATCATCTGTAACAGAAACTATCTTACCGTTTGAATAAGCAACGACCTTTGCACCGATGGCGGCGGATATGTCAACGCCGGAATGGGTACGATAATCCTGCATCGTTTCTGAAAATACCAGTTTGGCGGTCGAATGTCCCTTTTGGATCTTGCCTTTGCAGGGAAGAACGAATTTTACTTCGTTTATTACCGGCGGCTCTGACGTCGGCTCGGTCACGCCCGACTGTTCATTTCCGACGGGCTTTTCGGTCAGATTTACGGGCGGTCTTGATGTGTCCTGAATCACCGAAGGTACTGATACTTCCGGGATTGAAATATCAATATCGGGCGGTGTATTAGCGGCTGTTATGATGCTTATCGCAAGCACTGTAAGCACAGTGATCGCCAATGCCGCGTAAATATAAGTTGCGTAACGAACCGTGATAGGCTGTTTTGCAGCGGAATCGTCTCCGCCATTGTTCATGGGTTCTTTATTGTTGTTCATGCAATACTCCTCCTATGCCATTTGGCTTATGTGGATAGTATTGCCTTTTTTCACGCCTTTATACAATATATGTATTGCTGTAATAATGCGTAAGTATCTGCTCGTAGTTGAAACCCGATTTTGCCATGATATATGCGCCGTATTCGCTCATGCCGAGTCCGCTTCCTATTCCTTCGGTCTCGAATACCAGCTTATCGGACGACGCTTTTACGGTGAAATTCAGAGAGGGAAGGTTTAGCATTGCCATAAGCTCGCTTCCGGAAATCGTCTGTCCGCAAAGCGATATGCTGCGCACTCTTCCGGCGGCAGTATATGAGACATAGGTTATCCAATTCGTGCATTCTCCGCTTGTTTCATATCCGTTCGCTTTCAGAATATCCTTGATCTTTGTTTCCGTAAACGAGCGTACCGCCAAAAAATCCTTCAGCCCGCTTTCGTCGGGCGTGCTTGCGCTTTGAAGATAAGGTACATCATATCCAAGAACTTCCGTCGCGCATTCGGTCATGACAGATGACGAGATATGCATTATAGGGTTGATAGGGAAGCGGTTGTAATATATGATCTCCCCTGACGTGGTAAGCACTGCATCACGTACGGTCGGTTCAATATTGTCGCTGTCAAGCCCTTTACAATGCGAAGGGTCTGAACAGAATGTGCATTCGGGGTGGTCGCTTGTTTTGTCGCCGTGCCAGATGTGGTATGCGGCGTACGTACGCATGGCAACGGCCATTGCTTTGGCAAATTCCTCGGGGCTGTTTTGCGGCAGTTCATAGTTGAGCGCGTACAGCGTCCAGTCCTCTACAGTCATCTGACATATTATACCGTCTTTTTTTACCAAAACAAACGCCTCCGAAACATCCTGCGAAGCTTCGGAAAAAGCGCTTTCGCTGTCGCCGGTGCTCTCTCTTTCATGTTCAAGAAGCGAAGCCCCAAACGGAAGCACCAATAAAAAAGCGAGTATAAAAACAAAAAACAGCATATAATACTTCAAAATAAACACGTCCTTTTGAAAGATTCTATGCTGTTATTATATTTTCTTTTTTGCCGTTATATTACTCTATTTCCAAAAGACCCACATGGTGTAATACTTGAGCTGGGAAGCGAGATAGTCAAGCGTCCATTCTTTGTAGGTGTTTTCTTCTGAATAAGTATCTGCGATCAGAATGTGACCGTCTTCGGTGATTCCGCGCAAGGTTATGAAATGACCGCCGTTGGTAAAATGACCCGGACCCATGGTACAAATGATCATGCGGCCTGCTTTTAGATGGGAAATGACAGTCTGCTTGTTGTAATTGAACTGATTGTAATATACGCCGTATTTTGCGGCGGCTTTCTGAAAGAAATTAAGGCTTGTACCTGCGCCGCTTACAAAACAGCCCCAGTTTTCGGCGTCGCGCGCCAATGTGACCGGCGACACGAACTGACCGGTAATGGACGTGACGACGACAGCCATATTTGTTGGACCGCAACCGTATTTGCCGATCGTCTGATTGCCGTAGGGAACGTTATTATATTCGGGAGAGTTTTGACGGAAATATACGAAATTATATTTTGAAGAAGTTCCGTTTGATGCTGACGCAAGGGTTTTTGAACCTGACGGCGGATAAAGCTTTGACGCCGCAGAGGAAAGATAGATGCTTTCGGTTACGGCAGAGGGAAGCTCTGCGCTTGTATCGGGATCTGATTCTATATATCGGTCGGTTGGCATATAGCCTTCTAACTGTTGCATGGGTTCAAGCTGTTCGACCGTCTGAACAACATTGGCGTTCATCGAAAGCGATATAACAAGCGACGGAAGAATTGCTGTTGAAATGCCGGCTACCGCGGAGATAGCGAGCAGTTTTATTCGATTCATGGTCGTTACCTCCATACATGCTCTATGATAACATACCGCCGGCTGTTTGTCAAGACAAAGTTAACATATTTTTTGAAAATAAGTGTTGCCAAGGCGGCAAAAATGTGATAAACTATGTTACAATGATTATGGTCTGCAAGTTTTGCAGATGGTTTCAATGCAAAACAGAAAAGAGGATAAACGTGATAAAACGAAAGATAATACCAATGCTGCTTGTGTCGCTTCTTTTAAGTTCGTGCGCACACATTCCCATGGGAAACGAATCAGAAGGCGGCGTTTCAAGCGATAATTCAATAATTGTTATAACTACTCCGTCGGATGTGGTTGAATCTTATGCCGCATCGGAGGTCGTTTCGGAACAGAGCGGAATTGAAGCAAATACCTCCGAAGAACCGTCTGAGCAGATAGTTGACCCGATTGATTGGGAATATAAAATAGACATAACGCCCTACATCGATTATATCTGCCCCGAAGATCCGGACGAGTTTGTACTGCTTGTCAATTATGACCATCGGCTTACGGGCGAATACGTTCCGAGCGATCTTGAAACGACGGACTGGACACGCAAGGATCGCGATAAGATAAAGCTTCGCAAAAACTGCGTTATGGCTCTTGACGCTTTTCTGAAGGAGGCGGCGCTTAACGGCGTTACCGATGTAACCGTCACGAGCGGCTATCGCAGCTATTCCTATCAAAAATGGCTGTTTTCATACTATGTCGAACAGTATCAGAGCAGGTACGCAACGCGTGAGGAATGTGAGGAATATGTCATGACGTTTTCCTGCCGTGAGGGCTGTTCCGAGCATCAGACAGGATTGGCGCTTGACATGCACAATCTGCCTGCTGCCGATGAAGCATTTGCGTCCACTCCGTCATTCGCATGGCTGGAGGCAAACGCGCATCGTTTCGGGTTTATTCTGCGCTTCCCAAAGGGCAAGGAAGATGTAACCGGTATCAGCTATGAACCGTGGCATTATCGCTTTGTAGGCAGAGAGGCCGCAACGTTTATCTATGAAAACGGACTGACTCTTGAAGAGTACGCAGAACTGCGCAGTGCTCAGAACGGTCGGTTTACAACAATTATTGACTAATAATATTTAGAAGAATTTGTCGTTATTTGGCTTTTGCTAAAGAAAAATGACGGCAATAGTAAAATAAGCCCCCAAATTATTCGAATAATTTGGGGGGCTTATTCTGTTGACGTGAACTTGTTATTTTAGATTAATCGTCGTCATCGTCATCGACGAGTCCGTTTGATCGTCTTATCCACGATACTACGCTGTGATAGAGCGGTATGGTGATAAAGAGAACCCACCAGGGATGCCAACCGCCGTGCAAAAATCCGATATAAAGGTATAGCGTGGTGATGAATGTAGAAAAGTGAAACTTGTTTGCGTTGCGGTGTCTTATCGCCGAAAAAACAGATTGAATGATCGGTATCGTCAGGAAAAGAAGCCATGCCGGATGCCATATGTTCCAGATCGGAGAGATGATTAAATAGATCGCCGTGATGATGATCGCCACCGGAGCGCCAAAGAGCGCGCTGTTTCTGTCGTGCTTTTTAGGATACACCTCAACGCCGTTTTTGAAAACATGCGCTCCGCCGCTGCCGATATGTACGTTATCGCCGCTTTTGCTTTTGACGTGTATTCCGTCCCATGCTATGTGGACGTTGTCCTTGCCGTCTTTAATAAAAACGTTGCCGGGACTGATCTTTACCGTAGCGTCTTTATCTTTTCCACTGTTTTCGTCGTCAGTCCCGAAATTCTGAGGCTGATCATTGCTTTCATTAGGTGATTCTGCGCTTACATTTTCTTCGTCGGCCGATTCGTCAGAATTTTTATCGGATTCGGGCGAACCGTATAGCAGCTCATCGATCGTGACGTCGTATATCTTGGCTAAATTGATGAGGTTGTCGGTGTCCGGCGATGATTCGGCGCGCTCCCATTTCGAAACTGACTGTCTGCTTATTCCGAGCTTGTCGGCAAGCTCTTCCTGAGAGAGACCGCTCTTTTTTCTGTATTCATAAAGTCGATTTGCAATTGAGATGTCCATGGAAATCCTCCTTGATTTGATGAAAATATCATAGCAAAATCAGTATGAAAGCGCCACCAATTTTAGTTTGAAAATGCGCAACTATTGGTTGCGGAACTAAAATGTACCGTTATAGAAGACGTTTTCGAACCATTTTAAGCATAATTGCACCCATTTTGCTGCGTAATCGCTGAAGCAGGTCGGGCAAGTCTGTCTATCGGCAAGCGAAAGACCGTGAGGTCCTTTCGGGAATACATGAAGCTCAAACGGAATGTTGTGGCTTGCAAGTGCTGCGCAATACATCATTGAATTTTCTACAGGAACGCAGTCGTCGGTGGATGTGTGCCACAAAAAAGCGGGGCAGGTGTCGTCGTCAACCAGTTTTTCAAGCGAAACCTTTTCAAGCTCTTCAACGGTGGGTTTTTCTTTGCCGAGAAGCATAGCGAAGGAGTATGCGTTTGTGTGGCTGACTCCGGAAATCACGGGGTAACAGAGAATGGACGCGTTGGGGCGTGCAAGAGCGTTATCTATTCCGAGCTTTTCCTTGATGATCGGGTTTTTCCAATCGGTTGAAATGTGAGCCGCGAGATGACCGCCTGCTGAGAAGCCGCATACGGCGATCTTGTTTGGATCGACATGAAATTCTTCCGCGTGGGTGCGTACGGTAGCGACCGCCTGCGCTGCATCGAGAAGGGGGTTCACGCCCTCGCAGTTAGGTGCGACAGTATACCAGACAACAAATGCGGAATAGCCGGCTGCAAGGAAGGTGTTGGCGATCGGGTCGGCTTCGCGCTCGGAGCAGAATGAATATCCTCCGCCGGGGAAGATGACGACTGCCGGTACGGGATCAAGGTTGAATCCGGGGTACTTCGGGCAGATATAGCAGTCCATTGTTACATTTTCACATGCCGTGTGAACGTGTTTTTCATAAAGGTTTATTTTTTGCATGACGTTTAACTCCGTAAATGATTTTTAATATAATGAGCGCGGCATAGGCCGTAAGACCTAAATACAGCGGGACATCACCCAAAGCGGTGTAAAGAGTCTTGCTCTCGACGGTGTATACCTTTGAATAGGTCACATCCTTCACAAGCGGCTCTGTCTGAGCGACTATCTGTCCTTTCGGCGTTATGAAGCAGGAGACGCCGGTGTTTGCGGCTCTGACAATGTAGCGACCGTTTTCGACTGCCCTCAGAGCGGCGTGCCGGACATGCTGATACAGCGAGGCAGAATCTTTGAACCAGCTGTCGTTGGTAACGATGACAAGCAAGTCAGCGCCTGCGTTTGCCGAATCGCGCACTGTCCACGGGAATATTGAATCGTAGCATATTACGCCGCCGTATTTTATCCCGTCAAGCTCAATTATGTCGGCGGAAGTGCCTTCTACATGCGACGAATCTGCATAATTCATGCCTAATAGTTCTATAACTTTTAAGGCTAATTTTTCGAAAGGTATCGTTTCGCCGAATGGAACTAAGTTTCGTTTGGTATAGTAATTTGTGAGCCCGCCATCGTGTCTGACAGCGACCATGGCATTGTGCTTGCCGCCGTCTTCATCGAACAAAAGCGCTCCGGTAACAATTGTGCAGTCATACTCCGAGGCAATCTTTGCAAGCCTTGTGTGAATGCTTCCGCCGGGCACGAATTTTGTCGGAAATGCAGATTCGGGCAGGGCGATAAGCTTTGCGCCGTTTTGCGCCGCTTCATCTGCCAGCTCTATATATGTGTCGATGATATCCGCGAGCTTGTTTTTATCCCATTTTTCGTTGGAAAGGGCGTTGCCCTGAACAGCCGCCGCGTCTATTTCCTGATGTTTATCTATCGGGATGCAAAGCAGGATCGTTCCTGTAATAAGCGGCAGCACAAGCGAAATCGCAGCGCCGCGAAGCGAACCCTGATCTCTTTGCAGGATATATAAAGACAGATACCCGCAAAACGTCACAACGATAAAGGTTATAAAATACGCTCCGAACAGCGAGGCATTCTGAAGCAGAGGTGCAAACTTTGTCTGCGTTACGGCAACTGTTGCCCATGAAAACTTTAAAGGACCGATGTTAAGCACCCATTCGCAGATAACGAAAAGCGATGCGATAAACGGCGGGCAGAGCAGAGGTCTGTTTCTTGGAATAAGCTTTGAAAGCGTGAAAACAAGCGATATTTCCGCGGCATGGACGAGCGATATTCCAAAGATACAGAGAACGACAACTATAGCACCCTGAAGGGGTGTAAATGAAAAGCTGTCGAATGGATACAGCTCGATAAACCATGAATATATGATGGGGAAAGCCCCGACGAAAAAGCAGAAAGTGCGTCTGAATGGCTTTTGCATGTCGTTTGAAAACAGTACAAGGCAGAATCCGGTGATACCTATATAAGTCAGCGGGAACAGCCATTCTTGCAGAAACGAAAGGGAATATATAACACCCGATAATATGCAATAAAGCGCGGAATGCTTTAGAATTCGCGCTTTAGTGTTTTGATTTGTGATCACAGCTTTGCAATAATGCCGCGAAGAGCTTCTGTGGCGACGGAGAAGGCTTCAAAAGCATCTGAAAAAACGTTTTTGTGCTTTATGTCGTCGAGATTTGAGAGAGCTGCCAGACCGCCGAAAACAGTGAGATGCGGTTCGACAGTAAGTACAAAATCGCTTTCTACGGCAGCGTTTACCTGTGCCAATGTTTCGGCAAGATGGGCGTCGCCTGTTCCGGGGACAACGATAGCCCCGTTTTGCTCCGCGTCTTTGATGTGCATATATTCGACGTAATCTGAAAGAAGCGGGTATACGTCTTTTGAATTTTCATTTGAAAAAGCAAGGTTGCCGCTGTCGAGAACGGCGCGCAGTCTTCCGCCGAAATGGTCGCAGAGGCGCTTTACATCGTCGGCGCTCTGACCGTAAATATCCTTTTCGTTTTCATGGCAGAGCATGAATCCGCGGTTTTCCGCCAGATCAATAAGATCATTCAGCATGGCAAAGACCTTTGCTTCGAACTTATCGCGGTCGATGCCTTCTTCAGGGTAAAAGCTGAACATTCTGATACGCTTAACAGAAAGCATGTCGCCGATGTCCATGATTCGGCTAAGCAGTCGCTTATGAGCTTCAAAATCGCCGTCGGTATGAATCTTACCGATGGGCGAACCGAGCGACCACACCTTGATATTATAGCGCGAGAGCAGGTCTCTTACGTCGAGAACCTCGTCGTCGCTGAGCTCCGTGAACGATTTTCCGTTGACGCCGCGCAGTTCTATGTAAGGAATCTGAAGCTTTGTGAGACCTTTCAGCTGTTCTTCGAAATTTGCGTCAATTTCATCCGCAAAAGCGGAAAGAATAAAGTTTGCCATATATGACTCCTAAAAAAGTTATTCCTCAACAGGAACGATTTTTCCTTCTTCGAAATATCCGGTAAAGGTTCTGCCGCTCGGCCATGTATAAACGGCCTGCTCGCCGTGTTTGTACGTTCCGTCGGAATTCAGAATGAATTCGCCGTTTGCGTCCTTCAGTCGGGTATCGAGCTTGTTGTCGATAAACGTGCCGGTATAGGTCTCTTTATTTGCCCAGCGATAGAAGCCCTTGCCGGTGCGCTTATCCCCGACAAACGAGCCTTTATAATAGTCGCCGTTTGCAAAGAAGAACTCGCCCTCGCCTTCCTTAACGCCGTTTTTGAAGCTGCCCTCATAACGCGCGCCGTCGCTGCCCATGATGAATATGCCATAGCCGCTTGCGAGACCGTCCTCGAAATTGCCGTCGTATTTTGAACCGTCTGCCCAGGTAAACACGCCGTGACCCTGTTTTTTTGAATCGCTCAGCATACCGGTATAGGTGTCGCCGTTGCGGAAGGTATAAGTGCCGCTTCCGGTCAGCTTATCATACTGGAATTCGCCCTCATAAGTGTCCTTTGTGGCGTAATATGACATTTTACCATTGCCGTGACGGTATACCTGATAAATATCGCCTACATAAATGTCGCCGTTAGAAAAACGGATGGTCTTGTTTATGAAATCGAGCTCTGCTTTGCCGCCGTCGGGATAGCGGATAGTGCCGGTGATGGGCTGTCCGTTTTCGGTCTTGCCGAGGAATTTATAGCCGTCGTCGCCGGAAATATAACGGTAACCCATGATGTAAAGCACCAAGGCAGTTGCTGCGACACATACTACTGCGACGATTAGAATGAACAAAAGCGGATTCATTCCGCGTTTAAGCTTTACCATAATGATGTTCCTTTCAGAGTTACTGTCAGATTTCAGGCTTGGATTCCGAGCAGAGATAAAAGCTCGGGGAAAACATGTGTACATACGAGTGCGGTGGCAAACAAAACGATCAGCACGATCAAAACGACGATTATCGTCACGTGCTCTCCGCAGTATTTGCGTTCCGCTTTATCGATAAGATTTTCGGGAATGTAATATTTGCCGTCGGAGCAGAGCACCGTTTCGGAAAAAGACGTTCCGTCCCGAAGCGAATATTTGATGAACGGCAGCCCCTTGGGCTTCAGCTGTTCCAGCGGTAAGGCGCTTTCGGGCTCGAAAGCGTCGTTTTCAAAGAGCTGCCGTACAAAAGAGCCGAGCACTCGCTTTGTATAAAAGGTATAGACCGCAGCCAGTGATGTACCGATAATGATTGACCAGAGTAATTGCCTGACAGTGATTAGCATAAAAGTCCTCCTTTAACAAGCAGTGTGCTAAAAAATGTTTTTGTGTGTCAGCGTATCACGTCTTTACGCATATAGGGGTGAAGTACCTCGGGTATACGGATACTGCCGTCGGGCTGAAGGTTGTTTTCGAGGAAAGCTATAAGCATTCTGGGCGGCGCGACAACGGTATTGTTAAGGGTGTGCGGGAAATATTTGCTGTTTTCGCCCGCAACTCTTATGCGGAGTCTTCTTGCCTGCGCATCGCCGAGATTGGAGCACGAACCAACTTCGAAATACTTTTTCTGTCTGGGAGACCACGCCTCGACGTCTACGGATTTTACTTTGAGGTCGGCGAGGTCGCCGGAGCAGCATTCGAGCGTACGCACCGGAATATCCATGGAGCGGAAGAGGTCGACGGTATTCTGCCACAGCTTATCAAACCACATCATGCTGTCTTCGGGCTTACATACAACGATCATTTCCTGCTTTTCAAACTGATGGATTCTGTAAACTCCCCTTTCCTCGATACCGTGCGCGCCTTTTTCCTTGCGGAAGCAGGGGGAGTAGCTTGTCAGCGCGGGGGGCAGAGTTTTTTCGTCCACGATAGTGTCGATATACTTACCGATCATCGAGTGTTCGCTTGTGCCGATAAGATAAAGGTCTTCACCTTCAATCTTATACATCATTGCGTCCATTTCGGCAAAGGACATGACGCCGGTAACGACATTGGAGCGGATCATGAAAGGAGGTACGCAGTAAGTAAAGCCTCTGTCGATCATGAAATCGCGGGCGTAGGATATGATGGACGAATGAAGTCTTGCGATATCGCCCATAAGATAGTAAAAACCGTTTCCGGCAACGCGGCGCGCAGCTTCGAGGTCGATACCGCCCAGGCGCTCCATAATGTCGGTATGGTAGGGAATTTCAAAATCGGGAACGACGGGGTCGCCGAAGCGTTCACGCTCTACGTTTTCGCTGTCGTCCTTGCCGACGGGAACAGACGGATCGATGATGTTTGGTATGCGCATCATGATATCTCTGATCTCGTCTTCAACAGCTGTCTCGCGTGCGGAAAGCTCGTCAATCTTCACGCCGAGCTCAGCGGTCTTTGCCTTCATTTCGTTGGCTTCGTCTTTTTTGCCCTGAGCCATGAGACCGCCGATAAGCTTGGAGGATCTGTTTCTTTCGGCTCTGAGGGCTTCGACTTCTGTTTTTATCGAACGGTTTTCTGCGTCGAGCTCTATAACCTTGTCGACAAGCTCAAGCTTGTTTTCCTGAAATTTGTTTCTGATGTTTTGTTTTACGAGTTCGGGGTTCTCGCGAATAAGTTTAATGTCAATCATGTGGTTGTCCTTTCATTTGTTATCTTCAAAAAAATCATTTCCGCAAAGGGATTTGATGAGACCTTCTAAATCTTCTCCTGAGGTATAGCGGAGGATAAGCTTGCCGCTGCCGTCTTTTTCGGTCGCAAGCGAGGCTTTTCTGCCGATTACCGAGCCGATGCGCCTTTCAAGCAGGGAGTAGTATGCTCTTTCGCTTTTGTCCGCCGGCGGTGTTTCGGGCTGATCGGTCAGAAGACGTTTGACAAGCTTTTCAGTTTCGCGCACCGACATGCCGTTTGAGGTAACGTCGTTTGCGATCCTGAATATCTCGTCTTCGTCGAATCTATCCATAAGCGGCAAAAGCGTGCGTGCATGTCCATAAGAAAGAGCGCCGTCGCTGACGAGCGCGAGCACGGAATCGGGCAGATTCAATATGCGAAGGATGTTGGCGACAGCTGTCCGCGATTTACCCACCTTGCGTGATGCTTCGTCCTGAGTCAGACCGAAGCTTTCCATAAGCTCTTTGTAGCCGTTCGCTTCTTCGACGGGGTTGAGGTTTTCGCGCTGAAGGTTTTCGATAAGTGAAAGCAGCGCGGCTGATTCGTCGTCTGTTTCTTTGACGATGACCGGTACTTCGGTAAGCCCCGCCATTTTTGAAGCGCGCCAACGCCGTTCGCCGGCGATTATTTCATAAAAACCGTTTTCCTTGCGGCGCACTACGAGCGGTTGTATCAGACCGTGCTGAGAAATCGATGAGGCAAGCTCTTCGAGTGCCGCCGGGTCAAAAACCTTGCGCGCCTGAGATCGGTTTGGTTCTATTTCAGAAAGGCGGAGCACTGATACGCCGCCGGTAGAGGTTTCGATTTCGTTATCGGCAAGAAGAGCGTCAAGCCCTCTGCCAAGACCTTTTTTTACCATTTATGTATGTTATGCCTTTCCTCCGCAGCGCCTTATAAGTTCTTCCACGGTTTCTTCATAAGCGCGGGCGCCTTTGGAATATTTATCGTAAATATCAATGGGAACGCCATAGCTCGGCGCTTCGCTCAGCTTAACATTGCGCGGTATGGGTCGCGGGAACAGCTTTGCGCCGAAATAGCGCTTGATTTCCTCCATGACCTGAACCGTAAGCGTAAGGCGTCCGTCATACATATTGACAAGCACGCCGATAAGTTCAAGCGACGGGTTAACTTTTGTTTTGACATGGCGGATGGTCTGGGTAAGCTGTGATATTCCCTCAAGCGAATAAAACTCGCAAAGCAACGGTATGACAACACCGTCGGCAGCCGTGAGGCAGTTCAACGTCAGAAGACCCAGCGACGGAGGGCAGTCGATTATTATATAGTCATAGTTGCCGCGCACGCTTTCAAGCGCGTTTTTCAGCCGTGCTTCCCGATCGGGCAGGTCGATCAGCTCAATTTCCGCTCCGACAAGGTCCATGCTTGAAGGGAGCACAAAAAGCCCCTTCACGGACGTCGGGCATATTACATCAGCGGCGCCCTTGCGGCCGATAATAACATCATAAAGACTTCCTGTTGACGACTTTTTGCGTATCCCGAGACCGCTGGTAGCGTTGCCCTGCGGGTCGCAGTCGACGAGAAGCACTGAATTTTTCTTTGCCGCAAGACCGGATGCAATATTAACGGCAGACGTCGTTTTGCCGACCCCGCCTTTTTGATTGGCAAAAGCAATTATTCTATGCTCGGACATGTTAACTCCAAATATTAAAGATAAAATATTATATCATGAGTAAAAATGCTTGCTTGCAAAGGCATTTTTGCGAAATGATTCAATAAGGCAGTCGCGCGGAGCGCGAAGCGGCGATAGCCGCAAAGGCTTACGCAGTAAGACTTTCTGCCGACATTATATCATATTCAAAGCGGTAAGTCAAGAATCAGCGGGCGCAATTCTTCCTTTTGAAAGCCATGAATTCACAAGTGCGCCGAAGAGCAGGATATTCATACATGAATACAGCCAAAGCATCAGAAGCACGATAGTTGCAAGACTTCCGTATACGGAAGACGACACGTTGTAATGATCGATATAAAGCGAATAGGCGTATGAAAAAACGAGCCAGCCGACAGACGCGATCACCGCTCCGGGAAGCGCTTCGCCTATTTTACGTTTTCCGCTTGGAAGGAATTTATAGGTCAGAGTAAAAAATGCGATGAGTATCAGGAGCAAAAACAGGAATCTGAAGGTTTTTATAATGAAAATAAATCCTGCAAAATCGGGAAACAGCTCGGTGGCCTTTTCATTCAGTACGTTGCCGAAAACCAGCAGACCGAGCGCGGCTATGATGATAACGACAAACGCAACGGTATAAAGCGTTGAGCGCAGGCGGGTTATGATTGAATTTCTTCCGTCTTTTATGCGGTACGCCGAGTCGAGACCGATTGTGATTGCGTAAATACCTTTTGAAGCCGACCACAGTGCAGTGAGCACCGAGACGACGAATATCACCGTACGGCTGCCGTTTACAGTCGCCTGTTCGCGGGCTTCCGATATGATGGTGATAACCATTTGCGGTATAAGGTCAATGGTTTTTGATGTCAGATCTATATCAATGTTCGGAAAGAGCCTGATGGTATAGAAAAGTATGATGGCAAAAGGAAAAAATGAAATGAATATAAAGAAGGCGGCTTGCGCCGAATAAGCGCTTACAGAGCGTTCCGCATATTGATTCGATATGCTTTTTACGGTCTTATATATGGCTTCAAATAATTTTTTCATGTTTTTTGTGGCTATTTAAGAATTTTGGGCATATTGCTATAAACAACAGCATGATGAGCGCGGCGGTTATCATTTGCCCGATCATGAACAGCGTTTGGAACAGTCCGAGCGCAGACATATCCATGATCGCGCGACCGAGCGAAAGACCGAAGCCCGCGCAATACATAAGGGATATCATGGTAAAGAGCGCGAAATTCCTTCTGTTGAACGGAGCGCATATCCAAATGAGAAGAAAAAGCGAGATCAGTCCCGTGACGATGACGTTAACGGTGGTAATATCCTTCGTGTTGTAGCCGAACGCTTCACCCAGATAAGATATCAGAAGCGTACAAAGCGTTACCGTAAGTCCGGTGGGGAGCGCCTTTTTGAAGACGTTTTCATAAAATCCTCCGGCAATACGGTTTCTGTTTGGCTGAAGCGCCAGAATGAACGAAGGAATTCCTATACCGAACAAGCTTATATAGGACTGCTGGATCGGCTGAAAGGGGTATACGCGGTGAAGGATCAACAGCAATACTGCGAGCAGTGAAGAATATACCGTTTTTGATAGGAAGAACGACGCCGACTGCTGTATATTGTTGACACAGCGCCTGCCTTCGCCGATAATGCTTGGGAGCGAGTCAAAGCTTGAATTGACAAGCACGATCTTGGAAACGTTTCGCGCCGCGTCCGTTCCTGCGCCCATGGCGATAGAGCAGTCCGCTTCTTTCATGGCAAGGACGTCGTTTACGCCGTCGCCGGTCATTGCAACGGTATGCTTTTTTCGCTTCAGAGCGAGCACCAGCTGCTTTTTCTGAAAAGGCGTGACCCTTCCGAATACAGTATATTTCAATGCGGCGTTTCTGATATCGCTGTCTGTTCTGAGCGTACTGCAATCGATATATTTTTCCCAGCCCTTTACGCCTACGCGTCTTGATATGGCAGATACGGTTACCGGATTATCGCCGGAAATGATCTTTACGTCGACGTCCTGCGCATTGAGATAGGCGATAAGCTTTGACGCTTCCGGACGGATTTTGTCTGTCAGAAGCACAAATGCGACCGGAGTGATATCGGCGGGCAGCTTGCCGAAATCGATGGAAGAGGACGATCTGGCGAGAAGAAGCACACGGTGAGTTTCGGAATATCCGCGGGCTTTTTTTAAAAGCTCTTCATTTTCCGGCATCATATATTCGCTTGCGCCGAGAAGAATGCTTCCGCCCGGCGTAACCACGCCCGACCACTTTGTTTTTGACGAAAACGGTATCTTTTTAACCGCGGTCGACGCTTTGCCGCCGAATCTTTCGCATATTGCCTGCATTGTCGCATTATCATCGCCGAGTGACGCGGCAAGCTCCTTCAGAAGCGGTTCGGGGTCTGAGCCGTCAAGCGATATCGTTTTATCGACATAAAGACTGCCCTCGGTGAGCGTGCCCGTTTTGTCGAGACATACCGTATCAACGCGCGCAAGCATTTCGACACTGTAAAGGTCTTTGACAAGGACCTTCTTTTTGGAAAGGCGTATCACGCTGACCGCAAGGGCAGTGCTGGTGAGAAGCATCAGTCCCTGGGGTATCATGCCGATAAGCGCCGCCGAAGTGCGCACGATCGCATCCTGCATGACGCCGCATTGGTTGTATTGATCGATAAGAAGAAGCGCGCCGATAGGGAAGATAACAACGGCGATTACTGTTATTATACGTTTCAAACTCTTCATCAATACGCTTTGTGACTCGCGAATTGTTTTTGCCGAGCGGGAAATCGACGAAATATAAGTCCTGTCGGCAATCTTGTCGGCGCGCGCTATGCAGTCGCCGCCTGAGATAAAGCTGCCCGAAAGCAGCGTATCACCCGAATGCTTGAAGACGGATTCGGCTTCGCCGGTCACAAACGATTCGTTTACTTCGCATTCGCCCTTTAAAATGATACAGTCGGCGAAGACCTGCGCGCCGCTTTTGAGGAGCACGATGTCGTCGAGCAGGACCTTTTCGACCGGAATCTCTTCCGTTTTTCCGCATCGAAGCACTGTCGCTTTTGCCTGCGAGACGAACGAAAGTTTTTCAACGGCTTTTTTTGCCCGAAGTTCCTGAAAGATGCCGATCCCGATGTTGCAGAGTATGACCAGCATAAAGGTTGTGTTTTTAAAAGAACCGATATAAATGAGCGCCGCGGCGATAATGATATTTACAAAGTTGAAAACAGAAAGAGTGTTTGTGAGAATGATTTTGGAAACGCTTTTGGTCTTTACGGTCGCGTTGAAGTTTTCGTAGCCGTTTCTTTCGCGTTCTTTTATCTGAGCAGCATTAAGACCTTCCGCGGCGGACGGCGAGTATCTGACCGCGTCTTCGAATTTGATCATGCTGTGGGGTATCGGTTTGTGTGGTATTTTTTTTATTTGCATTATCGGTCTCCCGAAGAGTGATTATCAGAATGTTTTATATTGTAACTAAGCACGTTTTTTTCGATTT
>CAZVSW010000024.1:0-17422 GCA_964630005.1 uncultured Ruminococcus sp.
AGTGTACGTTTTCTGCGCCGATCTTGATCGCGCTGCCCTTAGCTGCCTCGATGGCGTTGGTGATGTCAACGTAAGGTACGCAAGCTACGATATCGCAAGCGTCGGTCTTTTTGCCGTCGATCTCTGCCTTGATGGCGTTGATGAGCTCGGTAGCTTCTGCCGGAGTCTTATTCATTTTCCAGTTGCCGGCAATAACTGTTCTTCTGAGATTTGTATTCATTATATAGTCCTCGATCTTATTTATTATTGAGACATGCGATTCCGGGGAGTTCAAGACCCTCGAGGAATTCGAGAGAAGCGCCGCCGCCGGTAGAGATGTGGGTGATCTTATCCTTATAGCCGAACTTTTCAACAGCTGCCGCAGAGTCGCCGCCGCCGATGATGGAGATAGCGCCGCTGTTTGCAACAGCTTCTGCTACTGCCTTGGTGCCCTTAGCGAAGTTATCAAACTCGAAGACGCCCATAGGTCCGTTCCAGATAACGGTGCCTGCGCCTACGAGTGCGTCGGAAAATTCCTTAACGGTTTCCGGTCCGATGTCGAGACCCATATAGTCTTCGGGGATGTCCTTGGTGGGGAAGACCTTGGAGGGAGCGTCGTTATTGAATTCCTGAGCGCAGACGGTGTCGACGGGGAGGAGGAGCTTAACGCCCTTTGCCTTTGCCTTTTCGAGAAGCTCTTTAGCGAGGTCGAGCTTATCTGCTTCGCAGAGGGACTTGCCGATATTGCCGCCCATAGCTTTTTCGAAGGTATAAGCCATGCCGCCGCCGATGATGAGGGTATCGACCTTTTCGAGGAGGTTGTTTATAACGCCGATCTTATCAGAGACCTTTGCGCCGCCGAGAATGGCAACGAAGGGGCGCTTAGGATTGTCGAGCGCGCCTCCCATGATGTCGATCTCCTTCTGGATAAGGTAGCCGCAGACAGCGGGGAGATAGTCGGCAACGCCGGCGGTGGAAGCATGAGCTCTGTGTGCAGTGCCGAATGCGTCGTTAACATAGATCTCGGCAAGAGAAGCGAGTTCTTTTGCAAATGCGGGATCGTTCTTTTCTTCTTTTTTGGTGAATCTTGTGTTTTCGAGGAGGACGATCTTGCCGTCTTCAAGTGCGGCGGTCTTTGCCTGTGCGTCAGGTCCGACAGTATCTTCGGCAAAAGTCACGATGCCGCCGAGCAGCTCGTTAAGTCTGTTTGCGACGACGTTAAGCGAAAACTTCTTTTTGTCGTTCTTTGCCTTTTCAAGGTATTTTGCGGTTGCTTCGGCCTGTTCTGCCTCGGGAAGTGCGGCAACAGCGGCAGCCTCTTTCTTTGCAAGCTTGATCTCTTTATCGAAAATATTGTGGGGCTTGCCCATGTGGGAGCAAAGAATGACCTTTGCGCCGTGTTCGACGAGGTATTTGATGGTGGGAAGTGCGCCGGCGATTCTGTTTTCGTCGGTGATGTTGCGGTCTGCGTCAAGCGGAACGTTGAAGTCGCATCTTACGAGGACTTTCTTACCGCGTACTTCGATGTCTTCTACTGATTTCTTGTTAAGCATGATATTTATTCCTTTCAATATTGTTATCAGATTTATCTGAAAAATTTTTCCGCAATGCTTTCGAGTTGGGTCTTTTCGCGTTTCAGGGTGTCGGCAAACGAGCGGTCTTTAAAGACTGCGTCAAGTATCGCCTGGTTGGACGACGAATTGATCGAGGTAAATCCGCCGGAATACAGATTGCCGCCGCTTAGGCAGAGCGAATCGTATATTCTTTTGAGGATGATCGCCGAGGCGTTATCTCTCAGGTCGAAATAGACGCGTTCGGTGATCTTTGCCGCTTCTATATGCTGGTATGACGCGGCTGTAAGCGCGGTGAGCAAAAGACCGGTTCGGTCGTTATCCTGCTGATATGCCGGAACTGCGATGCCGTGCGCGTCTTTATCAAGCACACTGCGGTATTCGCCGTCAAAGCTGGGGATGGGCAAAAGCCCTATGTCTTTATCCGAATCCGATATTTCGTCGAGCAGGGAAAGGGGGGAGAGCAAAAACGCGATCTCGCCGTTTAAAAAGGCGTTTTTGGCGTCGTCTCCGTTTTTTGATATATATGCGGGGGCGGAGATGATATTTTTTATCTTTGCCGCCGTTTCGTCAAGCGACTGCGTATCCTCGGCGGCGGAAAGCGTTTTTCCGTAGCCGAATTCGAGCGGAGAGACGCCGGAGGTATAAAACGCGGCGACGGCAAAATCATCGCGGTCGGAATAAGCCGCAAAGCCCGAATCTTTTGAAGCTTTGAGAAGCTCATCCCACGTCCAGCCGCTGCTGAGCGCAAGGTCATACAGCGCGTCGGCGTCGGCGAGGGATTTATTGAAAAACGTACACCAGGCGTCGTCCTGCACCATAGTCAGCTCGTCAAAGACCGCATAAGCGGTATGACCCGAAGTGGCAGCTTCGTGAAGAGGCTGTGAGCAGAATTCCGCTTTTTGATCGTAATACGGAAGCGAATAGAGGTTTGTGAGAGCGTTTGTTGACGCAAGCTTCGAAAGAGTCGGCATTGTTGCCGAGATGAGGTCGGAATACTGCGTTCCGGAAGAAACGCTTACGATGAGATTATTGATAAGCTCGCTTTCGCGGATGTTTTTTTCGATGATCTTGACGCCATATCGCTTTTCGACCAGTTCATTCCGCTTTGTAATTGCCTTTTCAACGCCGCTTTCGCTATCGGCATACCCGACAAAACGTCCGGTGACCGAGGTCACGATGGTAAACTGATATCCGGAATAATCGGCCTCTCTGACCGTACTGAGCCATTCCTCAGCGGTGAGGTCTTCATAAGCGACCGGCGGTGTATTTTCTTTTTCCTGAGAAAGCGATACGTCGCTGACCGGGTCATCATAGCCGCCCGCATACTCCGCGCATGAGGCAAGCAGTACAGTCAGAAGCATTATCGCCGCAATCAGCGTTTTTTTGCGAAGCAAATGGGTTCTCCTTTCGAAAGAGGGACGGGGTTTACGAAAAATGTCAGAAAGAAAACTTTATTTCTTTTCTGGAATAGGAAACTTCTTTTGTGCGGACTTCAAACCGCGCGCCGTTTTTGATACGTTCTATCACCGACGGCGTACTGCACGCAAGCTCGCCGAGGATTCCTCCTTCGGTTCTGACAAGGAAGGGCTCTTTATCTGAAACAACGGTGACTGCGATGCCGCTCTTGCCGGCAAGATATCTGATCCCGTTCATGATCCTGAGCGCACGGTCGGCTTCGGCGGCGGCAGCAGAACGTTTCGTACAGTCGTTCACGTCGCCAAGATCAACATTCCTGCCGTGTATCATCGCTCTGATAGCGCGCTGCTGTATGACTGCGTCAAAAAATTCCGTAGGGTGCGCTACCGGCGCGTACATTTTGAGCCCGAGAAGGCTGTTTGTCACGGGGGCAGAGGAATATGAAAAGCCGTCAAGCATGAAATTGATATACGGGACGACCGCATCCTCTTCCATGGACTTTTTTGCTTCGGAAATTGCCGTATTTATAAAATCCTTCAGATAAACGTCGGCAAACCTTAAGAGCGGACGGTAATACAAAGGCGGTTCGGCCGCGCTGTTAATGGTCGGATATTCTCCTCCGGCGTATAAGCCGGGCGCGCCCTCCATAACATAGCGGTGTGCGAGCGCCTGACCTGCGGCATAGAGCAATTCGTCAAAAATAAAGGGCGATGCGTCATAGTTGACGGAGGGTCTGAGCTTTGAAGGCTCGTCATGATGGGCGACGTTCCGTTTGCTTATAGTAAGTCCGCCGGCGCGTGCGCGTTTTTCGCGCAGGTTGCGGGCGATCGAATACGCGCGTCTTATCTCGGCGGCAAACATCGTACCGCCCGAAACAAACACGCCGACAGCGAATCTGGCATGATCCATTGTGACGGGGGTGACGTTGCTTACGACGGATTCTTCGACGTTTATAAGCCTGACGGCGTCGTTCTTCACTTCAAGTGTGAGGGTGATTGCAGGATGCTCGCCCGGCGCAAGAAGGTTGAACAAAGAGTTTGTAAGCGCCACGGGGAAAAGCGAATATTTGCTTAACGACGAATCGAAAACCGAGCGAAAACGCCCGAAAGCTTCTGTTGCGAGAGGGGTATTGCTTTTTAAAAAGCAATCGACGTCGGCGATGTGGATATATATTACAGTTGAAGCTTCCCCGCAATCGATGCCGTAGGCGGTGTCGGCGCACTGACCGATCTTGTAGACCGGGCTGAAAATGCTGTCGTTATATGTGCGGCGTTCGCCCATATCGGCGGGGTTGCCGATGCGGAGAAGCTCACGCGTATGGACGACAGCTTCCTGAGAGAAGCTTGCTCCGAAGGGCAGGTCGTCGATCATACAGGCAAGATTTGCTTCGTACGAGGACGCTCTTCCATATACTTTTTCAGGCACGACGCGCAGTGCGAAATAGGTTTTTGGTCTGTCGATCCTTGCTTTTACAAGGTCGCCGTCTTCAAAAGGGACGTTATATACTTCCCTGATCGGGATGCGGTACGGCACATACTCGCGCGGGGTGAGGTACGGTCTGCCGTAAATATCGCGCATGGCAGTGCCGACAACGTGATCCTGCTTATGTTCAAGCACGCGCGTCACCCTGCCGTAAATGCCATAGTTCCGTTCGACGTCTTCGTTGAAAACAGCCGTTTCGACGGTGTCGCCGTCAAAAACGCCGCTGCCTGAGTCGACAAACACGTTAACTGTTTCAAGAGCGCCGTCTATATCAACAAGCACATAGCCGCTGCCGTTTTTCTTATAATGAAATGTTCCGATATACTTTTTATTACGCATGGAGTAGCCCTGTAAACCGATGCTCGGCGATGCCGCGCCGGTTCGTCAACAGAAAAAGAGACCCGACCGCACTTTCGCAACTTTTGCAGTCCGGTCCCGTTCCGGTCTTATAAGATCGGGGCGTGCCAAGCGGCACAAGACCCGATCACAGAATTTTTTGAATTATTCGCCGGCAGATTCGGTTTCCGAATTATCTTCTTCAGAAGTTTCGGAAGCTTCTTCGGATGTGTCGGATTCTTCACCCGAAACGTCAGATGCAGTTTCGCTGACAACAGCGGAAGATGCGCCGGATGCGTTTGAGTTATTATTGGTGCCGGATGTAGAGCCGTGGTAAGCATAAAGGACGAGCGCAAGCACAGCAAGTGCGACAGCGAAGATCGCGGTGAGCTTTTTAAGGACATTTTCCTTGGACTTTGCTTTGTTTCTGCCGTAGTAGCTATCAGAGCTGCCGCCCATGATCGAGCCGAGACCGCTTTTCTTTGAATGCTGCATGGCGATAACGACGACCAGACCGACTGCAAGCACGAGCAGAATTATGCCGAGAATGATTTCAAGGGTATTAAGATGCATTTGATGAGTTCCTCCGAATACTTATAGTGAGTGCCGCACATCTACACAGCGCGCAGACTGATGACAAACTACCGATCTTCCTCCGTCTTTCGGAAGGAAAGGGGGTGTTAGGGGAGAAACCATCAGGGTTTCCGCCACTAAATACAATCAAATCATCGAAATTATGAGCGAAAAGCTCATAATTTTCGCGCTCAGATTGCGCGAGATCCGATCATGGTTGTATTTAGTACTTTGTCAGCAATCTGAGTGCCGCACATTTGCGGCGCACATTTCGACGTACGTATTAATATACCATATTTTACAATGGAAATCAAGCTTTTTTGAAAAGAAATTTGCAGTTATGTGTTAATTTCTGTTATTTGATTTATCCGAGGGCTTATTCGGCGACCCTATGCGGTTGGCGGGGTCGTTATTATGCTTTTGTTCGATGTTGCGTCTGATCTTGTCGGCGTCGCGCTTTTCAAGTTCGCGCTTGGCCTTTTTCACGACGTAATATATCTTAGCCCCGACCGTAAACAGCACAAAAGCGATGATTATGCCGATGATGACCTTGGTGACCGTCTTCATGGTAGAGCCGAACAGGAACGACTTGAACGAATCGAAGACCGAAAGCAGTTCGCTGCGTTCGACGTCGTTATTGGTGACGAGGTTCACCGTCGCGAGAAGCTCGTCGTCATAATAAAGCTCCATCGTTCCCACAAGGGTGTTTTTCTTGACAGGCGCGGAAAGGCGTTCCACCGTAAGATTTTTGACGATCTTTATATCGTCCGGGTTCATGGACTTCAGAACAAGGCGCTCGACCGTTTCCGAAACCACGTAATTGACGTGGTCGACGCTTTCTGCGGCGATATCGACGGGTATCTCTCCGACTACCTCGCCTTTTTTCACAAGCGATACATAGCCGTAGGCATTACGGTACCAATCGAAGATCTTTTTCATGTCGGAATAGGCGTTTTCTTTTGGAAAATCGCGCGTTCCGTCGGTATTGCGTATCTCGCCCGGCGCTTCCATGATGACATAGACATATCCGATACCGCCGGTCTCTGCCGATGTTATAAGGCAGTAATCAGCCTCGGCCGTGCGCTGTCCGGCGATCATGCCCTTGGCGAGCGGTATCATACAGCCGCGCATGAGCGTTTCTGATCTGAGGTAATTTTTGGTATGCACCGTCGAACCGCCTATGACATAGGACGGCTGCGACGAAAGCTCCAGAAGGGTATTATGGCGATAAAATTCCACCGCAACGACCGCAACGTCTTCTACTGTGGTATACGCTTCGCCGTCATAAAGTCCGGTCGTATTAGTATAATATGTATGTGTACAGCCAAGCTCGGCGGCGCGGGCGTTCATCTGCGAGACAAACGAAGCGAGGTCGCCCTCCGAGCAGTAATAGGCAAGGGCGTTGCAGGCGTCGTTTGCGGCGGAGATAAGGGTCGCCTGCAAAAGCTGGCGCACGGTATATGTCTCTCCGGCGCGAAGCCCCAGCCGCGGCGCGCTGATATCGCCGATATTGCCGATACCCTGAAGCGCCTTGGCGTCGACAGTGACCTGAGCGTCAAGGTTTTTAACGGTATCGAACACGATCATGGCGGTCATGAGCTTCGCCGAGCAGGTAGGATCGACCTCCCTGCCGTTTGCGGTATTCAGAAGTATCTGTCCGTTTTCGGCAGACATGATAACTATCGCGTTGTCGCTGGTGATGACAGGCTCGGCGTCGCTCGCCGCCGGTTCGGACGAAACGGGATTTTTTGAAACATCCGACACGTCAGATACATCCGACGTATCATCCGCCATGACAAAAACCGGAATAAAAACTAATATAAACGCCATAATAAAAGCGGCGATGCTTTTGCTGATGTTTTTTATGGGGATCACCTACTAACACTTTATCTGGAAATAATTCACCGTGTGCCGTACATCGGCGGCGACGGCGGCCTTGAGCTCCTCTATTGAGGAAAACTTTGTCTCGTCCCTGAGCTTTTCGAAAAGGAGTATGCGGACCTCTTTATCGTACATATTCTCTGAAAAGCTGAGAATATGCGTTTCGCAAAGCAGTGCGCCCTCGTCGGTAACGGTGGGCTTTACGCCGATATTGCTGACGCCGGGGTGATATACGCCGTCGATCTCGCAAAGGCAGGCGTAAACGCCATAGGCGGGCACGAGCTGATAATCGGGGAAGCGCTGGTTTATGGTAGGGAAGCCGATCTTTGTGCCGAGATGGCGTCCGTGCTGTACCGGGAGCACAAACGAATATCTTCTTCCCAAAAGCTCGCTTGCAGAGGCGATATCGCCCTCGGTAATATATTCGCGTATAAGCGTGGAGCTGACTATGACCGAATTTTTTATGACCGGCGGCACGATGAGCGACGATCTGCCGGAAGAGCGCATGAGGTTGGCAAGAGTTTCGGCGTTGCCGCTTCTGTTTTTTGCGAAATGGAAGTCATAGCCGCAAACGGCGACCTGCGCTCCGAAGTCCTTAATAAGCACGCGGCGGACAAAATCCTCGGGCGAGCAGTCTCTGTACTGCCCGAAATCGGCAAAATAGACCGCGTCGCACCCCACCGCCGAAAGCAGGCGCACCTTGTCGGTCGAGCCGGTTATGTATTTGAGCGAGGACCTGCCGTTTATGACGTTTTGCGGCGCTTCGCCGAAGGTCCATACCACAGAGGGCAGTCCGAGCTCCGCCGCCTTTTTGCACGCGGCCTCAAGCAGTGCCGTATGACCCAGATGTACGCCGTCAAAATTGCCGAGCGACAGCACACAGCCGCCGCTTAGCGGAAGATCCATATCGGTTATAATACGCATATATTTTTGCGGCGGCAACATCGGGAAGCTGTTTGCCGCGAACCTCCGTTTTTTTGTATCTGATAATCATTCAGCATTTTTATTGTATACTATTTTTCTGTCAAAGTCAAGAGGAATATAATTATGAGAATTTCCGCAGTTATACTTGCAGGAGGTCGCGGCGAAAGGCTTTATCCTTTGACCGAAACGCGACCCAAGCCGCTCTGTCCCGTTAACGGAATTTATCCGTTACAGCGCGCTATCGACATGGCGCGCGAGGCGGGCGCAGGCGAGATCATTGTGACAACCGGCTATATGTCAGCCGCCGTGGAAGCGTTTACAAAAGGTATGCAGGACGTTACGGCGATTCGCGAGGAACAGCCGCTCTCTACCGCCGGCGCAGTCAAAAACGCCATGCCGGGCGGCGAGCTCATCATCGTCATATGCGGCGACGCGATATGCGAATTTTCTATCCTGCCGGCGGTAAAGCTTCAAAAAAACGGCGACGCCGACATTACCGTAGTGACCGCGCGCTCAAAATCGCCAACCGAATACGGCGTTGTGCAGAGCACGGCGGGCTTTGTTACCTCATTTTCGGAAAAGCCTTCGTGGGGAGAGGTCGCCGGCGACGAGGTAAACACCGGCATATATATCATGCGCCGCAGGGTGCTTGACCTTATACCGTCGGGCGAGCCCTATGATTTCGGCAGTCAGCTGTTTCCAAGGATCATCGCCGGGGACGGAAAGATAGCTTCCTATTCCGCCGAGGGCTATTGGTGCGACATGGGAAGCCCTTCGACCTATTACGCCGCCAACATGCGCGCGTCGGGCGGCAGAAACGTCATAGACGGCAGCTGCGTCATTCACGAAAAAGCGTTTGTGGGCGAAAGCGTGCTTATGTCAAACGTATATGTCGGACGCGGAAGCAGTATCGAGGGCAGCATCATATGTGAAAACGTTAAGATCGGACGCGGCTGCCGCATCGAGCGCGGCTGCATCATAGGAGGAAACACCGTTATCGAGGACGGCTGTCACATCGAACGCGGAGTGACGGTAAGAAACGGCGTTTATTTGAGAAAGGATACCCATGCAATGAAAAATATATATTCCCGTGAGTTCAAGACCAGACTTTTTGACAGCGAGCTCGGCGTCGGCGGTATTTACGGCAACGGCTTTGACATTTCGGACGCGGTATATCTCGGTCAGGCGCTTTGCAGCCGAAGCGACGGACAGGCACAGGTGGGCGTTATGAGCGGCAGCGGAAGCTTCTCACGCATACTCGCCGGAGTGACCGTGGGCGGCGTACGCTTCGGCGGCGGCGAGGCGATCGACCTCGGCGACGGCTTCCTTGCCGAATGCGCCTTTGCTTCAAGAAAGCTCGGGCTCGATTACGGCGTATTCGTGAACGTGGGCGACGACTTCGCCATAAGTATTTCCG
Source organism: uncultured Ruminococcus sp. (assembly GCA_964630005.1). Lineage (GTDB taxonomy): Bacteria > Bacillota > Clostridia > Oscillospirales > CAG-382 > UBA1206. The sequence goes on from CAZVSW010000024.1 coordinate 9,583, forward strand.
TGTTCGACAAAAACGGTCTGTTTTTGCCGCGCGAGGAACAGCGCAGGCTTGAACGGCTGTTTTTCCGCCGTACCCAGCCAAAGCCCGCTGTCAAAAACGAAAGCGAAGACGCGAAAAAAGCCGACATTGAATCGGAATACCTTGCGTCCCTCAAAGAAGCGGCGGGCGACCTTTCAGGCGTAAAGATCGCGGTACGCAGTGACAACGCACCGTCACACCTTTTTGAAAAGGTGTTTACCGAGGCGGGCGGCAGTATAGCAGACGGCGATTCGATAAACCTTTCCGAAGACGGTCGTCAGATGAACATGGTGGCATCGGACGGCACTATTGTATCATACTGGCATTTGTGGTGCTATGTCATGGGCGAAGAGGTTAAAAAGGGGTTGAAAAGGGTGGCCATGCCCGTCTTTTCGCCGATCAGCGCGGCGGAATACCTCGGCAGTCTCGGCGGAGAGATAATATATTTTTCAGACAGCGAGTCCGACGAACGTACCGCCGCAGGCGAGCAGTGGAGCGCGGCAGACGGCTGTACGCTTGCAGTGCGCGCGCTTCGTATGATGAAGGAAAACAACGTCGGACTGAGCGACGTGATGAATCTGCTTCCTAAATTTTATATACGCGAGCTCACCGTGCCCGTCGAAGAGGACGAAAAGGCCGAGCGCGCCCGCTACCTTCGCGAGCACTGCGATGATACGCGCCGCTGTACGGCGTTTGTGTTCGGTTCGGGCAGGGTAAGCGTGATGCCGTCAAACGCCGCCTGCTTCAAGCTGTTTGCCGAAGCGGTCTCTTCCGAAGCGGCGGAGGAAATGGTGTTTGAAGTCAGAAAAAAGTTCGGCGAGGGCAAAAAGTAACGCACCGCCATTTCCCGCCGCCATTTTATATCCCGACGGCATTTATATTAAATGAAGGAAACGCGGCAAAACCTCCGCGCCCGCCGTCACGGAAAACGAAAACGCCCTACTTTTTGGCGTACTTGCTCTTAAACTCGGCGCCGTTTATAAGATAGTCGATAGACACATCATAATAATTTGAAAGAATGCGCAGCATCGGTATATCCGGGCTGCGTTTTCCGTTTTCGTAATAAGAAAGCGCCTCACGGCTGATGTTAAGATCCAACGCTACCTTTTGCTGAGTGTAGCCGCGCTTTATTCTGATGGCTTTCAGCCCGATCATTTTGTCCATAAAATCTCCTTCAGTAAAAATTGTGATACAGCCCCTGCCGACCGGAGTTTGCGAAGACGTTTTTGCGTAAGTCCGGGTCGCCCGACCGTATACTCTTGATTATTGCCGATTAAACATCGCAGGAACAGCTCCGAAATGTTTAAAAAAGCGAATCGACAGCCATATTGCTCAAATACATTGTAACATTTTGTTATCATGCCCAACGTAACAATATGTCACACGCCGACCCGCTGTACAAATCGCCGAAAATGAATATTTTGTGAAATTCTTGTTGACAAACCGCGACAAGTTATGATAGAATTTGCGTAACAAATTGTTACATGAGCCAATACGGATCGTCACGCTCGCAAGCAACGCTCAACTTTGAATCATAAGCGGTATCGCTTTTGATAATAAAAAATTTTTTGGAGGCTTTAAAATGCAAACACCAGGAAAAGGTAAAGCCATTGCCGGAATGATACTCGGAATAGTCGGTATCGTTTTCGGTATTTTAAGTGGCTATTTTTCAATCGTAGGACTTCCCGTTGCAATAGTAGGTCTTGTACTTAGTATTTCGGGAGGAAAGCAGCTCAAGGCTGCCAATGCCCCCCACGGCATTGCGACCGCCGGTCTTGTGCTCGGCATCATCGCGACCGTATTTACCGCGATTGCATTCTTTACATGCGGTATTTGCGTACTTTGCGCAACAGGCGTCGCCGGCTCACTCCTTTAAAACGCCGACGCTGAGAGAAAACGCAAATGTATATACGGGGAGACAACGAAAGCGTTTTCTCCCCGTCATATCCAAAGCCCGCTTCCACCCGTCCCAAAACAACGTGAGGTCGTTCCAATGATAATAGAAAATCCGAATCTGAAAGTGTTCGGCGATGAGCTTCCGCTTTACGGTCTGATGTTTTACAGCGGTATCGTGCTTGCCGCGGCTGTCGCACTTATTATATCAAAGCGCCGCAGAATCGAACCATTTGATATGATCTCATCTGCAATATACTGCATGATAGGCGCTATGATCGGTTCAAAACTTCTGTTTATCGCCGTGAGTTATAAAGAAATAATACGGCTTCAGATCCCTCTCATCAACGTTATCAAGGGCGGTTTTGTGTTTTACGGCGGTCTTATCGGCGGCATTCTCGGAATATTTATCTATTCAAAGAAGTATAAGCTTTCTTTGTCCGATTTTTTTGATATATACGCCGCTGTGCTGCCTCTCGGTCACGCAGTAGGGCGCATCGGCTGTTTCTTCGCCGGCTGTTGCTATGGAATTCCCCATGACGGGGCTTTCAGCTGCACTTATGTGTCGGTCGTTGGAGAAACGCCGGTCGGCGTGCCGCTTTTGCCGATACAACTCATAGAAGCGGCATGTCTGCTCGTGCTGTTTGTCGTACTTCTGACGCTGTTTTTCAAAACCGACAAAAAGGGAATCGTGCCCACAGTTTACGCTTTGTCGTATGCCGTGATCCGCTTTGTTTTGGAATTTTTCAGGGGCGACAAGGAGCGCGGCTTCTTCGGCGCGCTTTCCACCTCGCAGCTTATCAGCGTTTTGATAGCCATAGCGGCGTGCGTGTATATTATATGGAAGAAAAAAACAAAAATCATTAAAGCGGGTCAGACTGCTTAAAATATTCAGAAAATCTTTTTGATATCTTATTTATCTACCTATTTATTATAAGAAAGGAATCAATCCCATGAAACCAGCATCCAAAATGAAAAAAATCACCCCGATAGCTATAGGCACGATGCTTGTCGCGCTGCTGACTGTCCTCTGCTTAAAAAAGAAAAAGGCTAAATAGGAATTCCATAACAAAACAGCGCCGCTCTTCGGGTGTTTTGTATTGATGATTCCCCGGCAAGATCGTCGCTCCATTCCAAATCGCTTATAAACCGAACAGCAGAGAGGAAATTTCATGAAAAGAAAGTTAACAGCATTCATCTCTACATCGTTACTTGTGGCAACCCTCATATCGCTTTACAGTTGCAATGCCAACGACTCTCCCGAAAGCACAGATATAGAGTTCAACAAGAAATACTATGCAGCCCTTTACGAAGAGCAAGAACCAATACTATACAAAGAAAATACGGTGCCTGAAATTCCTACCATTATGGAGTTTACGGACACTAAAGTTCAGCTATATAACAGCAGCAATTCATATTACGCCACCCATTCATACACAATCAAAAACGGCATGTTCAGCACCGTTTTTCTTAAAGATGCCTATTTCGGCGATTTTATTTCGCATGACAATATCAACTCCGAAATAAAGAAAGGCAACGGATGTTTCTATCTTAATCTTAAAATTAACGATAAACTCTACAATGTCAAGTACAGCCAGCAAAACATTCTTGAGGGAAAATATAAGCTTGCTTCTAAGCCTTTAGAACATGGTCCATACGGCAGTCGAGAGACAATGACAGAATTTGAGTTTAATGGTAATGAAGTAATCATAACATTCAGTAACGGATATTCCGAAACATATGAATACACAATTTATGCCCAAAAAGTAGTATGTAAAAAGGAATATTCTATAACGCAAGTTTTCAAAATGTATGGATACACAGATAGCCATTTTTTTGCTAACGCTCAACGCGGTCAATACAGCGACACGTACGACGAGTATATTAAAGTGGACTGATACTCTGAGCATTTTTATATAACGGAAAGTAACGAACTTCAATGACTAAAAAAATTTTCTTAATACTTTTGCTATTTTTAACCATCACACTTTGTTCCGGTTGCAATGAGATCTTGCAGGAAATATTCGGAGAAAGCATGGCAGACGAACTGACGAGCAGAATGGGTATCGAAAGTCTTTTCAACGAGGAACTCAGTAAAGCAGCCGAGATCGTCGAAAGCATAGCTCAGGAACATCTTTCCGAATATGCAGTTTCTTCCAGGCTCGAAGACATGATGACCGGTGCAGATCCCTACGGCGATACTTATAAGTTGAACGAAACTTATTCAGGACAATTTGCCAGCGAACAGTGCAAGGGATTCGCCAAAGACGTTTTTATTAAACTGTTCGGATATGCTATCGGCTCAACAGACGATCATTATAAGATCAACTATGATTCGAATAAAACCGCGTATCTCGGTTCGGTAACGGGAATTTCAAAGGATTCCGACGCAGATGAAGAAAGGCTGAAAGAGCTCTTTTCACAGGCGCGCGCCGGAGATTTCATCCAGATGCAACGCCACCACGGCGGATCGCACTCTGCCATATTCGTTTCGAAGTCTTCGACCGGGGTCGTTTTTCTGGAAGCCAACGTAAAAAAGCCAAACATTATTGAAGAAAACAGTTACACCTGGGCGCAGCTATGCAATTCAAACGCCAATATGTCGATCTATTCTGACATCAATTATAAGCTCAAATAGAATCACGCAGGCGCTCGGCTGTGGCACTTCAAGAATCGATTTTCAGGCGTCAATATAGAATCACGCATATTTCCCAGCAACATCAATTGGTCAGTTTATTTCACACTCATGTGTAAAATAAAACCAGGCGGATTGCGGTCGTAGTACCCCATGACCCTTTCTGCCAAGGCAAAGGGGCTTGTAAACAGAGGCTTTTTTGATCAGGCTTCTGTTTACAGCCCCCTTCTTTTGCCTATTAAAATTAAACCAGGAGATTCATATGAAAAGAAAGTTAACAACCATAGTTTCACTGCTCATGGCGGGCATAATTCTGCTTTGCGGCTGTAGCTCCGGTGATGGTCAGGAGAATTCGTACGAATTGGACTTTTCTCGTCCCTCGGGCGAAAATTCAACTGCTGTGTCAAGCACTGCTTCTCCTTCAGAAGAACAGGATTTTAGCAGCTCTATTACGCCAAGCGGCGTTTATTACGTTTCGATATACGACGAGGACATCCCGATGAATGAGGATCTTGCTATTATAGATCTCGTAAGCGAAACGCGCGCCAACTTAACATATACTCGTAGCTTTGTGAGCATAACGATCGATTACAATTACTCAGTTGACAACGGAAAATTTAACGCATCTACTGTCACGCATTACGTAACAAGCTATCCACCCCTTTCGGGCGATTTTTCTGCAGACGGAGAAGAATTGTATTTAAATCAGAGCTTCATCAGATTTGACGCCCAGGAGGGAAAGTATGTACAATATGAGCAGAAGGTAAAATATGTTCGCCAAAGCGCGCTTGTGCTTGAAGGAAAATATGAGCTTCTGGGCGAGCCCGCATATTCCAATTCTGCCGTCTCGCTTGAATTTAACGGTGACGAGATGACCATAACAAAGCACAACGGAGAAGTGGAAAAATTTTACTATGAAATATCTGCACAGAACATAGTCTACAAGGAAAACAAAGACGACAGTAAATTCCACACATTCAAAATGTATGGATATACAAAGGATCATTTATTTGCAAACATTCAGCACCCCAACTCCGGCTCCATCAAAGATTATGACGAATTCAGACGCATTGACTGATTCGCATCTATATAACAAAACCGACCTACGGAGGATTTCCTCTGTGGGTCGGTTTTATTATAAACAGGTTAGCGTGAACGCTCATTTCCCGACGCAGAAGCGGGAGAAGATTTCGTCTACTATTTCCATAGAGGCCTGGCGGCCGTCGAGCTCGGCAAGGATGGCGAGCGCCTCCTCGATCTGCATACCGGCGATATCCTGCGTGAAGCCGTCGAGTGAAGTGCGGGCTTCGCTCACGGCGTCTGCCGCGCTTTTAAGCATGGCGGACTGTCTCGCGGAAGTAATGACCACCTCCGCGCCCTCGCATTCGGCCTCGCCGCAGATTCTGGCGGCCGCGGAAATCAGCTCGTCAAGCCCTGCGCCCGTCTTCGCCGAAAAATGTATCACATTCGAAAAGCCCTTCAAAAATGTTTCACGTGAAACATTTTTGTCTCCGATGTCGGAATCGCTATCGGGAAGAGGCGAAGAGTCGAGCTCAGGATGGGCAGCGGTTTGTTCGGCGCAAGGCATTGTTTCACGTGAAACATTTTCCCTGAGGTCGGACTTATTATACAAAACTACCGTAGAATCAGCCTTGCCCGAATTGGCGATGTATTCGGCTATGCGGGCGTCGTCGGGCGTTTCGGAATCGAGCACAAGGAGTATCAGCTCGGCGCGGTCAATCTCTGCAAACGAGCGCTCAACGCCCAATTTTTCCACAACGTCGGCGGTGTCGCGTATTCCCGCCGTATCGGAAAGGTTTAATACAACGTCGCCGAGGACGACCTGTTCGGTGACAACATCGCGGGTAGTGCCCTCAATGTCCGTGACGATCGCGCGCTCAGTGCCGCAAAGGAGGTTCAGGAGGCTGGATTTGCCCGTGTTCGGCCTGCCGACAATGGCGGCGGGCACGCCCTCGCTGATCGCCTTGCCGTATTTTGACGTCTTCCAAAGCTTTATCAGGCTGTCGCGGCAGGCTTCGAGCTCGTCTTTCATTTCGTCGACCGTAACGTCGGTCAGATCCTCGTCGGGGTAATCGATATAGGCATATGCAGACGCGGCAAGGGTTTTCAGGCGGTCGTATATCTGCTGTACGCTGGCGCTGAGCGCGCCCTTCAGCCGTTTTATGCCCGCGCCGAGGTGGGCTTCGCTCTTGGCGTCGATAAGGTCGCCCACTGCTTCTGCCTCTGTGAGGGTCAGCTTGCCGTTTATGAACGCGCGGCGCGTAAACTCGCCCGGACCGGCATATGAAGCGCCGCTTTCGATGACTGCTTCAAGCAGCTTCTTTGTGACAAGCAACCCGCCGTGGCAGTAAAGCTCGGCGACATTTTCGCCCGTAAAAGAGTGCGGCGCGCGGAATACGACGCACATTCCGTCGTCAAACTGTTCGCCGTCCGCAAAAAAGCCGCCGTGAACGGCAGTATTGGCAGGGTAGGCGCTCATTTTTTTGCCCGAAGAAGGGAAAAAGACGCGCTCTGCCACCTCGATCGCCTGCGAGCCGGTGATGCGTACCATAGCGACGCCGCCCTTGCCGCGCGGTGTTGAAATGGCGGCGACTGTTGATCCGTAATTATTCATATCTGCTCCCGCCCGGCAAAAGCCCTGTAAGATAGTCGCTCGCGCGGTTCATAGAGTCAAAGCCGGTCTGCCTCAGCCCCTCGTACACCGCGATCGCAACGGAGTTTGAAAGATTCAGACTGCGTATGTCCTCAAGCATGGGGATGCGTACTGCTTTGTCCTCGTTGGCGAGCAGCAGACTTTCGGGCAGTCCTTTCGTCTCCTTGCCGAAAAAGAGATACTTCTCGCCCGAAAAATCAGCATCGGTGTAACACCTGCCGCCCTTGGTCGTGAAATAAAGACAGTCGGCGTCGGGATGCTCGGCATAGAAGTGCTCTAAATTTTTATAGTAATATACCTCAAGATAGCGCCAGTAATCAAGCCCGGCACGCCTGAGGTTTTTATCTGTGATGGCAAAGCCGAACGGCTCGATCATGTGAAGCGTAACGCCGGTGGCGGCGCAGGTGCGGGCGATGTTGCCCGTGTTTTGGGGTATTTCGGGTTCGAGTAAAACAACATTAAGATGGTTATATGACATATTTTTAAAGTTGAAAGAAATAGTGAAGAGGGAAGAGGTTAGGTGTCGCTACGCGACGGAATTTAATTAATTTCCGCGCCGCAGGCGCACCGCTTAATGAAAGAGGGGTTCGGGGAGAAAACAGCCGCAGGCTGTTGTCTTC